>NZ_JAAFZF010000053.1:0-18033 GCF_010614825.1 Neobacillus sedimentimangrovi | reverse complement strand
GGTGCGGATATTTTGCCTTGGCAGAAACACCAAGTAAGTTCAAAGAATTTGATGAATGGATTAGACGAAGGCTTCGGATGTGTTTGTGGAAAGAATGGAAAACCCCGAAAACAAGAATTCGGAAACTTAGAGGATTAGGGGTTCCAAGCCATAAGGCACTCGAATGGGGCAATACACGCAAGAAATATTGGCGGATTGCCTGCAGTCCCATTCTACACAAAACCCTCGATAACTCCTATTGGAAGCGTCGAGGGTTAAGAAGTCTATTCGAAAGATATCAAGCACTACGTCATACTTAATTGAACCGCCGTATACCGAACGGTACGTACGGTGGTGTGAGAGGTCGGGGGTTAGTCACCCCCTCCTACTCGATTCTGGAAAGTAAATTTATGTCTCTGTAAACTGTCTAGCTCCAGCGCCCTAGCGGCGAGACGCCATCGGTCTCCGCCCTACGATAAGTCAACATCGAATTGCTTTCGCACTTCGTGTTTGCTATATCTCAGTTGGAGAGCTCCACAAGGAAAAACTCTCCGACAGCATCCACATCGCACGACCGAAAGCGATAGCTTTTGGGAGGAGAATATACGCCGCTGGGCAGGGGGTTTTCGCTTTTCTGAGAAGATAAGAAAATTCTTTTTGACTTCGAGAACTGTCTAGCTCCAGCGCCCTAGCGGCGAGACGCCATCGGTCTCCGCCCTACGATAAGTCAACATCAGTTCACTTACGCTCACCGTGTTTCCTATATCTCAGTTGGAGAGTCTCCACAAGGAAGGCTACGGCAGCATCCACATCGCACGACCTAAAGCGATAGCTTTTGGGAGGAAGGCATACGCCGCTGGGCAGGGGGCTTACGCATTTCTAATTAATTTATTTGATTTTTTTATTTTAGTATGTTGCAAAAAAAATATAAACAAAGTATACTAGTCATCGTGAACTTCTTGAAATTAGGTGACGATTAATTACTTAAAGGGTTAGGACCTCTCTGGACTAACTTTCCCCCGTGGTAATTACAAGCCGCCGTCAATATCAAATTTTAAGAAGTACCCAAAAGAGTAAGGGGGAATTGAAATGGAAACGATGGGACGTCACGTGATCTCCGAATTGTGGGGATGTGACTTTGAAAAATTGAATGACATGGATTTTATTGAAAAAACGTTTGTTGAAGCAGCATTAAAATCAGGTGCAGAAATTCGTGAGGTAGCTTTTCATAAATTTGCTCCACAAGGAGTAAGTGGTGTAGTCATTATTTCTGAATCACACCTGACCATTCACAGCTTCCCTGAACATGGATATGCAAGCATTGATGTGTATACTTGCGGCGATATGGATCCAAATATTGCTGCTGACTATATTGCAGAAGCTTTAAATGCTGAAACTCGTGAGAATATCGAAATTCCACGTGGGATGGGTCCAGTACAGGTAAAACAAGCAAAAGCTCTATAATCCATATGAAGAACAAAGAGGTGTATTTTACACCTCTTTTTATATTTTCAGGATCTTGATATAAAATAAAAGAAAGATAAATTGTTTGGGGGAATAATAAATGGGTTTGCTAACTAGATATAAAAAGGAAATAGAAACCTCTGATCAACAAAAAGATGAGGTCCTGAAAACGCACTACTATAAAGGAACATATAATCAAATTTTTGATTCAGTAGAACGGATGTTTAAAGATGATACCGATTGCCGCGTGGTCACTGTTTCAAAAGAACGTGGGGAAATTGCTGTTGAGGTCAGTAAGCCATTCTCGTGTTTTCTAATTATTACAGTGGTTAACGTAAGACCAATGGAAACGGCGGTTGATTTTAAAATCTCCTCAGAAAAATTATCGCTATTTGGGATTTATCCCGAATTAAAAAAACGGATTCAATCCTACTATGAACGAATCAACCAATTGCATACAAAAATCTAATAAGCAATAATACAAAGACAACACTTGTACAATGAAACTCTTTTTTATAAGATAATAGTAGGATAATCTTTGGAATGGATATGGATTTACCATAGAGTTGGAGTTGATTCGATGAAATGCCCTTCATGTCAAAATTATGGTACACGTGTTCTCGATTCTCGCCCAGTCGATGAGGGCCGGGCAACACGAAGAAGACGGGAATGCGAAGAATGTGGCTACCGTTTTACAACTTTTGAGAAAATCGAAGAAATTCCATTAATCGTTGTGAAAAAAGAAGGTACTAGGGAAGAGTTCAGCCGTGATAAAATTCTCCGTGGGTTGATTAAAGCCTGTGAAAAGAGGCCAGTCGCATTAAAGGAATTAGAAGATATTACCCATGGAGTGGAAAAAATACTGCGCAATCAAGGAATATCTGAGATAAAGAGTGAAGCAATTGGCGAAATGGTTATGGACAGGCTAGCAAAGGTAGATGAAGTTGCCTATGTCCGATTTGCCTCCGTGTATCGTCAATTTAAAGATATTAATGTTTTTATTGAGGAATTAAAGGAATTGATTAAAAAGGAAAAATCTTAAAAGAGCTAAAGTTTTTTGGCTCTTTTTCATTTAGGTTATATTAAAGTTTACGGTTGTTTTTCACTCTGTTACTTGGAGGAGCTGATACGAAGACAACTTGAATGTTCATTTGTACTTATGAGGTTAGACACCCAAGGACTTTGGTAGTTTCTTGGTATTTTCTTAGTAAGTGAAGTGGATGGATCGCTATTCAACAGTAAATTTTAATCCCGCTTATTAGATTTTGTGGAAACATTTTTAGGAGAGGTTGGTTGATTATGGCGCAGCATTGGCAGGAAATTCTTCCGATAGATCGTTATATCGTCACCACTAACGGGCTGCTGCATGATTATGACCGCAAAGTGCTGACGTTCTTATATCAACCTTTGATCGGCTCTACTTGCTTCAGCTTATATATGACATTATGGTCAGAGGTCGAGGAAAATCGATTGTGGGCCGAATCCTCCACTCACCATTTATTGATGAATCTATTAGGATTGAATTTGAAAGAGATTTATGAAGCTCGCTTAAAGCTGGAAGGTATAGGACTATTAAAAACATATGTCAAATCAGATGATGGCGAGCGTTCTTTTATTTATGAGCTTCAGCCACCGCTCAGTCCGGAAAAATTTTTCCTTGATGGCATGTTAAACATATTTTTATACCGAAAAATCGGGAAAAATCACTTTGCTAGGTTAAAACGTTTTTTCTCGGATCAAACTATTCCAAAAAATGGGGATTATTCCGAGGTTACAAGAGCTTTTCAGGATGTATTTTCATCCGCAACACCTGAAAGTCTTCAATATTTACAGGAAGCTTCAAAGGATCTCCAAGCAAAGGAAAATGAACAATTCATTGGTCGCCATGAACAAAAGGGAATTCAAATTGGAATAGATACATTTGATTTTGATCTCTTGATGGCTGGTTTAAATGAATCACTTGTTCCGAAAAAAGCGTTGACTCCAAAAGTAAAAGAGGCTATTAGCAATCTAGCTTTTCTTTATAATATCGACGCTATTCAAATGAAAAATATTGTCTTAAGCTCCTTGAATGAGTCTAATGAAATTGACATTGAAGAGTTAAGAAAAGCAGCTCGCGACTGGTATCAATTTGTTAATTACGACCAGCTCCCGATGCTGATTGAAAGAACTCAGCCTATTGCTTACAGAGTACAGCTTGAAGAGCCGAAGACGAAGGAAGAAAAGCTTATTCATTATTTAGAAACGACCTCGCCTTTAGAATTTTTAAAATACCTAGCCGGCGGAGCCGAACCATCTCAGTCAGAGATTCAAACGATTGAAGAAATGATGTTTAAACAAAAGCTACTTCCAGGTGTAATCAATGTTCTCATTCATTATGTTATGGAAAAAACGAATAGAAAGTTGACGAAAGCTTATGCTGGTTCAATTGCCAGCACTTGGGCACGATTGCAAATTAAAACGGTCAAAGAGGCAATGGAAGTCGCGAAGAAAGAATATAAAGATTGGGAAAAAGGAAAAAGGCAATCGGGAAAATCAGCTAGACAAAAAACTACCCGTACAGAGCTTATACCTGACTGGTTTGATGAAGATCAGCCGAAGAAATCTGATCCTCTATCACATAGCAAAAATGAAGATTTAGAGGCCAAAAAGCGTGAAATTGAAGAAATGCTTAAAGCATTCGATGATTAGAAGGTGACTTATGGAAAAGATCAACCAAACACTAAAACGATTAGCCTCAAGTGAAAATTTTCAAAAACGATTTGAAAAAATGCGTAAGGAAACATTAGAGCATCCTGACATCAAAGCATTTATAAGGAAAAATCAACAGGCTATAACAGAAGAAATGATTGAAAAAAGCTTAGGTAAGCTTTATGAGTATACGCATCAGAGTAAGTACTGTCATAAGTGCGAAAGTCTTGATGCCTGTACAAATATTATGAAGGGCTACCATCCGGAATTAATTTTGACCAGAAATTCCATTGATGTTCGCTATGATCGCTGTCCAAGAAAAGTGATGGAGGATGAAAAGCGGAAAAATGAAAAATTAATTAAAAGTCTTTATGTGCCAAAGGATATTTTAACAGCAAGTTTTGAGAAATTTGAACATGATGAGGATCGAATAGATGCGGTAAAAAAGGCTGCTTCCTTTTTATTAAATTATGAGCAGGGAAAACCGGTAAAGGGGCTTTATTTTTACGGAAAATTTGGAGTGGGTAAATCTTATCTGTTAGGTGCGATAGCTAATAAACTGGCTAAAAAACAAATTTCTTCGATGATTGTATATGTTCCAGAATTGTTCAGGGAAATGAAAAGCTCGATTGCTGATGCAACTTTGAACGAAAAGATTGATGCATTGAAAAAAGAGCCGATCTTAATGCTCGATGATATTGGTGCAGAAGCTGTTTCCAGTTGGACAAGAGATGAAATTCTTGGTCCGATTTTACAATTCCGTATGCTTGAAAACCTTCCAACTTTCTTCACCTCTAATTTTGACTATCAAGGGCTTGAACACCATTTAACCTATAGCCAGCGTGGTGAAGAAGAAAAAATGAAAGCCCGTAGGATTATGGAGAGAATCAAGGCATTGAGCGAACCTGTTATGGTCGGAGGGCCAAATCGTCGATATTAAATTAGAATACTTTTTTGTGAGGACTGTCAGGGGAAAACCGGCAGTCTTTTTTTATAGCTTTCTATCCGCAAACTTCTATTTTGGCCAAGTCCCCCATATACATGAAAACAGAGAGTTGGTTTTTAGGGGGGATTTGGTTGGCAGAAATCATCTTCCAAACTAAGATGGATGCAATAAAGTTTTATAACCACTTGCTCAAGTCTTTAAATGACCATTTTGATAATGAAAATATTCTTCTTATTGAAGATCGCCATATAGTTAAAATAATGGAAGGTGTAGCATCAGAACAATTTTTTACTAATGTAAAAAATGCCTTCTGTGAATTTATTACAAAAATTAAACGAGATGATTGGTTTCGTGACATATTAACGAAACAATTTTATTATGAGGATCCTGAAGAACAACAGCAAATTATTGAGATTATCTACTCCATCCAAGAAGGTCAAAGAGAAGATCTTTCTGTTTTTTTTAAACACACAAAAGAAGGACCGAATATCCGGGCAGCAATTGACCATGTATTTCAGGAAAATGTCTCTTTTTCATTTGATTCCTTCGTCAAGTTCCGGCTCCGTTCCTATTTGAAGCATCTTACAAACTATGTGGAAATCTCCATTGATGAATATAAAATGGAACAAGAATATCAAATGTTTGTCCAAATGCTTAGGGACTTCTTAGTGGGGCGTGAACCAAAATTTCAAGTCATTCATCTGTTATTTGATGAGGAGATTACGTTCTATAATGACCAGTTAGAAGAAATCAAAAGAAGTGAATTAACAAAATTGATTGACCGAAAATTACTTGTCAATCATCCTGTTTATGTCGACTCCATCACAATTGCTCCACTTTTGTCAATTGCACCAACGACGATTTTTCTCTATACAAAGGATGCAGAAGCTCCACTCATTCGAACGATTAACAATATTTTTGAAGAAAGAGTCATTATTAAGCCTTACGAATTATTTTGGAAAAATTCAGCTTATTCTTCAGAAAACCACGCATAAAAACAAAAAATTGTTGAAATAATTAGTATTATGAGGTTGCAAATTCAAAAATAACTGATTATAATAACGTACATAGTTGAATTTCATAGTAAAAGTAATGATAAGGACAAGAGTATTTTTTTACGGTTTATAGAGAGGGAGGTCATGGCTGGAAGCCTTCTAACACGAAAAAAATACTTACCACCTTTAAACTTCAACAGTGAACGCTTCATTTAGAAGCCTGTAATTGTTGACGGATGCAGCCGTTACCTGAACTAGAGTCATTTTTGAAGCATTAGGTTTTCAAAAATGAAAAATTGGGTGGAACCACGTGTTAATTATAACTCGTCCCTTTATTTGAGGGACGGGTTTTTTTATTGATTAGCTGCCTATGAACAGTGCATACGTTTATAGGAGCAAGGGTCCTTGCTCATACGACAGTAAGGACCGAAGCTCCAAATGCGCTATTGCTTTGCAAAGTCTCACCAGACAGTCCGCAAAGTGCTTTTCCTAATTTTAAACACAGACTATTTTTCAAAGGAGGAGTTAAATATGTCAGAGGTTGTAAAAATTACATTTCCTGATGGAGCTGTAAAGGAGTTTCCACAAGGAACGACTTCCGAGGATATCGCGGCATCGATTAGCCCAGGCCTTAAGAAAAAGGCGATAGCCGGTAAGCTTAATGGTCAATTAATTGACCTTCGTCGTCCAATCCATGAAGACGGTTCTATAGAAATTGTCACTCAAGATTCACCAGAGGCTTTAGAGGTGCTTCGTCATAGTACAGCTCACTTAATGGCACAAGCAGTAAAGCGCCTATATCCAGGTGTAAAGCTTGGCGTCGGGCCGGTGATTGAAGGTGGATTCTATTACGATATGGATCTTGAAGTGTCTTTAACACCGGATGATTTACCAAAAATCGAAAAAGAAATGGCGAAAATTGTAAATGAAAATCTAGAGATTGTACGTAAAGAAGTTAGCCGTGCTGAAGCGGTACAACTTTATAAAGAAATTGGCGATGAGTATAAGTTAGAGCTAATTGAAGCGATTCCGGATGAGGAAACAGTAACGATTTACGAGCAAGGAGAGTTTTTTGACCTTTGCCGTGGCATTCACGTACCTTCCACTGGAAAAATTAAAGAATTTAAACTATTAAGTATTGCTGGTGCTTACTGGCGAGGAGATAGCAATAACAAAATGCTTCAACGTATTTACGGTACAGCATTCTTTAAAAAAGAAGACCTAAAAGAGCATCTCCGTTTATTGGAAGAAGCGAAAGAACGTGATCATCGTAAACTTGGGAAAGAACTCAGTCTGTTTACTACATCCCAAAAAGTCGGACAAGGACTGCCGCTTTGGCTGCCAAAAGGGGCTACCATCCGTCGCATCATAGAACGCTATATTGTAGATAAAGAGGTCAGCTTGGGCTATGACCATGTGTATACACCAATCATGGCAAATGTGGAACTTTATAAAACCTCCGGTCACTGGGATCATTACCATGAAGATATGTTCCCGGTAATGGAAATGGATAATGAACAACTTGTTCTTCGTCCAATGAACTGTCCGCATCATATGATGGTCTACAAGAATTCCATGCACAGCTATCGTGAACTACCTATACGTATTGCGGAGCTTGGTACAATGCACCGTTATGAAATGTCTGGCGCGTTATCAGGTCTTCAGCGTGTACGGGGAATGACATTGAATGATGCGCACATTTTCGTTCGTCCGGATCAAATTAAAGAAGAATTCCAGCGTGTCGTTTCATTAATTCTCGAAGTATATAAAGACTTTAACATTACAGATTATTCGTTCCGTTTGTCCTACAGAGATCCACAAGATAAGGAAAAATACTATGATGATGATGCTATGTGGGAAAAAGCACAGGGCATGTTGAAGCAAGCGATGGATGAGCTAGGACTTGACTATTATGAAGCCGAAGGGGAAGCAGCCTTCTATGGTCCAAAGCTGGACGTACAAGTGAAAACAGCATTAGGAAAAGACGAGACACTTTCAACTGTCCAATTGGATTTCTTGCTTCCTGAACGCTTTGATTTAACTTATGTTGGTGAAGACGGAAAACCACATCGTCCGGTTGTTATCCACCGTGGCGTTGTGTCCACAATGGAACGCTTTGTCGCTTACCTAATTGAAGAATATAAAGGAGCATTCCCAACTTGGTTGGCTCCGGTACAGGTTCAAGTCATCCCTGTATCGCCGGAAGTGCATTATGATTATGCAAGAAGTGTTCAAGAACAGCTTAAAGCTGCTGGGTTCCGGGTGGAATTAGATGGCCGAGATGAAAAAATTGGCTATAAAATCCGTGAAGCCCAATTGCAAAAAATTCCGTATATGCTCGTTGTCGGTGATAAAGAAGTAGCAGAAGACGCTGTTAATGTCCGTAAATACGGGGAACAGAAATCTGAAACACAAGCCTTTAGCGAGTTTTTACAATCACTTAAAGCAGAAGTTCAAAAATAAGGGGAGAGTGTTCTCCCTTTTTGTTTTGAAAAAATATGTTGAATAATTTTTCGTTTCCTGTTAAAATAAATTTCGTTGTTGTCAAAAAAGGTTCATTTGACAATGTATCTTTGCTTATGATATAGTTACTAAGGTATATAATTGAATACAAGTTTTTGGGAAAAGAAGAAGCACCCGCTTCTCACCTGATTTGACGCAGTATGCAGTTGGCAGGTTTTTTGTGAACTTATTGTTTCTTATAACTATGTTCGTAAAGTGTGGGTGTTTTTCATCCGCACTTTTTTATTTGCCCCGGACTGTAAGTTGTTAAGATCAGGCCTTGAGGGGGACGCTTTGCAGAAATTCTTGACCCGAACTAAAGTATTCTTTGAAAAAACCTTGGAGGTGGCTAATTATTAGCAAAGATATGTTAGTTAATGAGGGGATTCGCGCTCGTGAAGTTCGTCTAATTGACCAAAATGGGGAACAATTAGGGATTAAATCGAAAAACGAAGCGCTAGAGATTGCCGGACGTGTGAATCTTGATTTAGTGCTTGTTGCACCAAATGCCAAGCCTCCGGTAGCCCGGATTATGGACTACGGCAAGTATAAATTCGAGCAGCAGAAGAAAGAGAAAGAAGCTCGTAAGAATCAAAAGATTATCACAACAAAAGAAGTTCGTCTAAGTCCAACGATTGATGAGCATGACTTCAATACAAAACTTCGCAATGCAATTAAGTTTTTGGAAAAAGGCGACAAGGTAAAAGCTTCAATCCGTTTTAAGGGCCGGGCGATTACCCATAAAGAAATTGGTCAAAACGTTTTAGACCGTTTTGCAGAAGCGTGCAAGGAAGTGTCTACGATTGAAGCTCATCCAAAAATGGATGGCCGTAGCATGTTCCTAGTTTTAGCACCTAAAAACGATAAGTAATAAGGAGGAAATCCCAATGCCAAAAATGAAAACTCACAGCGGCGCTGCAAAGCGTTTTAAGAAAACTGGTTCTGGTAAACTTAAACGTTCACATGCTTATACAAGCCATTTATTTGCTAACAAATCTACTAAACAAAAACGTAAGCTTCGCAAAGGAACACTTGTTTCTGCAGGTGATTTCAAACGCATTCGTCAATTATTAGATAACATTAAATAATCTCGATTGATCGATTTATATAGGAGGGAAATGACATGCCACGTGTAAAAGGCGGTACAGTTACTCGCAGACGTCGTAAAAAAGTTCTTAAATTAGCTAAAGGTTATTATGGTTCTAAACATACATTATACAAAGTTGCTAACCAACAGGTTATGAAATCTTTAATGTATGCGTTTCGTGACCGTCGTCAAAAGAAACGCGACTTCCGTAAGCTTTGGATTACTCGTATCAACGCAGCAGCTCGCATCAACGGTCTTTCTTACAGCCGTTTAATGCACGGTTTAAAGCTTGCTGGTATCGAAGTAAACCGCAAAATGCTTGCTGAATTAGCGGTTAGCGATGCAAATGCATTTGCAGAACTTGCAAACGCAGCTAAAGCACAGCTTAATAAGTAATTTTTTCATAAGCCATTCTCAATGTTGAGGATGGCTTTTTCTATAAGGAGAATCTGGGGAATGTATACAATATCAATAGTATTTTTTATTATGACGGTCATTGGTTTTGTGCTGATGGGGATGGATAAACGCAAAGCTAAAAAGCACCAATACAGAATTTCAGAAATGACTTTATGGCTTGTTGCCTTTTTCGGAGGGGCTGTTGGGGCCTATTTGGGTATGCAATGTTTTCGGCATAAAACAAAGCATTTAACATTTAGAATAGGTTTTCCTGCCTTGGCCATCATAGATATCATTCTTTTTATAAAAATAGTGGGAGTGTTTTAGATGCAGTTAAAAAAATTATTTCAAATGCAAAAAGCGTTGGATTCACACATCGAAGAAAAGCACCAGCTTCAGAATGAGGATTTGTTTAGCCGGAAGGTTCTTGCTTTGCTTGTTGAATTAGGAGAGTTGGCCAATGAAACACGATGTTTCAAGTTTTGGAGTGTCAAGCCTTCTTCACCGAAAAAAGTGATTCTTGAAGAATTTGTTGATGGAATTCATTTTATTTTATCGATTGGTATTGTTTGCGGATTTGACTCTAGGGATTTTAATGTCAATTGGCATCCAGTATCTGGCGATATGACCGAACATTTTTTGAAAGTTTACAAACAGGTTGATCTTTTTCAAAGTAGTAGAAGCTTTGAAGATTATTTTACCTTATTACAATCTTACTTAGAGCTGGGCTCATTATTAGGGATTACTCATGAGGAAATGGAGCAGGCATATTTTGAAAAAAATGAAGTAAATTATCAAAGACAGCAAAACAATTATTAGTAGAAATTTGTTCATTTTTCATTTAATTCTGTATAATGAAGGATGTACATACATAAAAGGGGGTATTATTCATGGCAAAGATGGATAAGACGTTGAAGATGTTGAAAGAATTAACGGATGCCAAAGGAATTCCCGGTAATGAGCGAGAAGTACGAGAAGTAATGAAAAAATACATTGCACCATATGCAGACGAAATCACTACCGATGGACTTGGCAGTTTGATTGCTAAAAAAGTAGGAAAAGAAGGCGGCCCGAAAGTGATGGTAGCTGGCCATTTAGATGAAGTAGGCTTCATGGTGACACAAATTGATGATAAGGGCTTTTTGCGTTTCCAAACAGTAGGTGGCTGGTGGGGACAGGTAATGCTGGCTCAGCGTGTAACTGTTGTAACCAGAAAGGGTGACGTAACAGGAATCATTGGTTCGAAACCTCCGCATATCTTATCGCCTGAAGCCCGTAAAAAGCCGGTGGAAATCAAGGATATGTTTATTGACATCGGAGCTTCTAGCCGTGAAGAAGCAGAGGAGTGGGGCGTCCGCCCAGGAGACATGGTCGTACCATACTTTGAATTTACTGTCATGAATAATGAGAAAATGTTGTTAGCGAAGGCCTGGGACAATCGTATTGGCTGTGCTATAGCTATTGATGTATTAAAACAATTAAAAGATGTTGATCATCCGAATGTGGTTTATGGAGTAGGAACGATTCAAGAAGAGGTCGGTTTGCGCGGTGCTCGTACTGCTGCGGCAACCATTGACCCTGATATCGGCTTTGGCGTCGATGTGGGAATTGCCGGTGATACTCCTGGCGTTTCTGAAAAAGAAGCGATGAGTAAAATGGGGAAAGGCCCGCAAATCATTTTATATGATGCATCTTTAGTATCCCACAAAGGTCTGCGCGATTTTGTGACTGATGTAGCGGATGAATTAAACATCCCATATCAGTTTGATGCCATCCCTGGAGGAGGAACAGATGCTGGTGCCATCCATGTGACCTATAAAGGGGTACCAACGCTTGCTATAACGATCGCGACTCGTTATATCCATACCCATGCAGCAATGCTTCATCGTGATGACTATGAAAATGCGGTAAAATTAATTGTCGAAGTCATTAAGCGTTTAGACCGTGAGACAGTTGATAAAATTACGTACGAATAAGTATGTTCATCCCTGGCCTTTATGGTCAGGGATTTTTTCAAAAAATAAAAAGCCGCCGACATCTAATTCGGCGACTTCAATCTCGTCTCATTGCTTTAATCCGTTCTCAAGATTGTTCAGCATCTCTTTTTTCTCTTGCTCAGATGAATTTTGCCATATAATTTCAAATAAAACACCTAAACCAGGTAGCATTTTTTCTTCCCCGCTCTGGATGGCATCAACAATTGTATCTTTTAATTGTTCTTGTGTATTGTCGGAAACATTGTGAATGATCGCTTTGCGCAAATTTAAGTTCATTGTGAGTACACTCCTTTGTTTTCCTATTCTTTTATATGATTTCAACTTTTGGTTTTATTATGTATTTTTATTGGGCTATAATGTAAAAATCAAAGTATTTAAATAAAGGGGAAAAAGCATTGAAATACATACAATCACTGCAAAATCCGCAGGTAAAACAATGGAAAAAACTCTTAACGAAAAAGGAGCGGGACCGATCTGGAACTTTCTTGGTCGAAGGCTTCCATTTGGTAGAAGAGGCCCTCAAGCAAAAGGACCAGGTCCTCGAAATAATTGTATCTGAAAAAACAGGCATACCACCAAGTTTGGATGCAGGAGAAACACCAATTTTTATGGTTACCGAAGAAATTTCGAATGTTTTATCGGAAACAGAGACAACTCAGGGGATCTATGCGGTCTGCCGACAGCCGCAAGTAAATGCAGGCTTGGACGATGCTAAAACATTTTTACTCATTGACGCTGTACAGGATCCTGGCAATCTCGGTACAATGATCCGTACAGCTGATGCAGCCGGGATTGATGCTGTTATCGTGGGCAAAGGAAGTGTTGATATATATAATTCCAAAGTTCTTCGCTCCGCACAGGGAAGCCATTTCCATCTCCCAATTAGAAGAGGTGACCTTCACGAATGGACTTCTATATTGAAAGAAAAAAATATTCCTGTTTATGGAACAGCATTGGAAGGGGCTCGTGCCTATACTGATATCTCCAATAGTGATACTTTTGCACTTATCGTCGGAAATGAGGGGAGCGGCGTAAATAAAGACCTACTTGCCAATACAACTGAGAACCTATATATTCCGATTTATGGTAAAAGTGAATCACTGAATGTGGCTGTGGCAACAGGAATTCTATTATATTATTTAAAGAAACCTATTTGAAACAATTGAAAAATTATTATATAATAATGAACAATGTTGATATGTTAAAAGACAATGACGGAGAAAAGTACCTTGTCAGATTACCACTTAGGGAGAAAGTGCCTTGACTGAAAGCACTTTTGTGGGAAAGGCAGGCGAAGTTCACCTCCCGAGTCGACATCGGGACCACGAAAAAGCAGGCTTAGTAGTAAGAAGCTTTTTAACTAACTAGGGTGCCCCTGCTTTCACGTGTAAAGATGTACCGGCACATGCCGTTATCTGAATGAAGCGAACGCGAATGTTTACATACGTGTTTACAAGGGTGGTACCGCGAACTAATACCTCGTCCCTTTTTGGGATGAGGTTTTTATTTTATAGAAATGAAAGTTGAACACTCTCGGCAATCAATTGCCTATAGGGGCTGTCCAGGGCATTAACGCTTTACTGTTACGGCCTACTTAGCAAAAATAAGGAGGAAATGACATGCAAGAACGTTTAAAAGAATTGCAACAAGAAGCAATTCAAAAGGTTGAGCAATCTTCAAGTTTAAAAGAATTGAATGACATCCGTGTGGCTTATTTAGGGAAAAAAGGCCCGATTACAGAGGTGCTGCGTGGAATGGGTAAACTTTCCCCTGAAGAGCGCCCAGTGATTGGAGCGCTTGCTAATGAAGTGCGCGAAGCGATTGGAGCTACAATTGAGGCAAAACAAAAAGCACTTGAAGAAAAAGCAGTTTTAGAAAAATTAGCTTCGGAAAGCATTGATGTTACCCTTCCAGGACGACCTGTAAAGGTAGGAAATCAACACCCACTGACAAAGATCATCGAAGAAATCGAAGACTTATTTATTGGCATGGGCTATGAAATTGCTGAAGGGCCAGAGGTGGAACAAGACTATTACAACTTTGAGGCATTAAACTTGCCAAAAGGACACCCAGCCCGTGACATGCAAGACTCCTTCTATATCACGGAAGAAATTCTTATGCGTACGCATACATCACCGGTTCAAGCACGGACGATGGAGAAGCACAAAGGAAAAGGGCCAATCAAAATTATTTGTCCTGGTAAAGTATATCGCCGGGATAATGACGATGCGACCCATTCCCACCAGTTTATGCAAATAGAAGGCCTTGTTGTCGGTGAGAACATCCGTATGAGCGACTTGAAAGGTACTTTAGAGGTATTTGCGAAAAAAATGTTTGGTCAAGACCGAGAAATCCGTCTAAGACCAAGTTTCTTCCCATTTACAGAACCGTCTGTTGAGATGGATATCTCTTGTAAGATGTGTAATGGTCATGGCTGTAATGTTTGTAAACAAACTGGTTGGATTGAAATTCTTGGTGCTGGTATGGTACATCCGAACGTTCTTGAAATGGCAGGCTACGATTCAAAGAAATACACAGGCTTTGCGTTTGGAATGGGACCTGAACGGATTGCGATGCTAAAATATGGCATTGATGATATTCGTCATTTCTATACAAATGATGTTCGATTCTTAAAGCAATTTTCAAAAACAGAATAAATAAATGCTCAAACTGGAAATTAGGAGGTTGGCGACATGTTTGTTTCATATAAATGGCTTCAGGAATATGTAGATTTGACTGGAGTATCTGCAGCAGAACTGGCTGAAAAAATTACGAAAAGTGGCATTGAAGTAGAAGGAGTAGAAATCCTTAACGAAGGCATTACAGGAGTGGTTGTTGGTCACGTCCTTGAACGCGAGCAGCATCCAAATGCCGATAAATTAAGTAAATGTCTAGTTGATATTGGTGAAGGCGAGCCTGTTCAAATTATTTGTGGTGCACCAAATGTTGCTCAAGGACAGAAAGTAGCCGTTGCCAAAGTTGGCGCGGTTCTTCCTGGAAATTTTAAAATTAAAAAGGCGAAGCTTCGTGGTGAAGAGTCCCATGGGATGATTTGTTCTCTCCAAGAACTAGGCATAGAAGGGAAAATTGTTCCTAAGGAATATTCAGAAGGGATCTTTGTATTCCCAAATAGTGCCGAAGTGGGTGCAGATGCCCTTGAATTACTAAATAGGGACGATGAGGTGCTGGAGCTTGGCTTAACACCTAACCGAGCTGACTGTTTAAGTATGCTTGGGGTAGCTTATGAGGTAGCTGCCATCCTTGGAAGAGAAGTTAAGCTTCCAGAAACAAGCTTGGAGCCTTCAAGTGAAAAAGCATCAGATTATGTAAAAGTAACGGTTGAAGCCGTGGAGGATAATCCACTTTATGTAGCTAAAATCATTAAAAATGTAAAAATCGGCCCATCACCATTATGGATGCAAACCCGCTTGATGTCTGCGGGAATTCGTCCACACAATAACGTAGTGGATATCACTAACTATATTCTTTTGGAATACGGTCAGCCATTACATGCATTTGACTATGATCGCTTAGGTTCTAAAGAAATCCTTGTTCGCCGTGCGAAAGAAGGCGAAAAGTTGGTAACACTTGATGATGTGGAACGTACATTGACTTCTGACCATCTTGTGATCACGAATGGAACTGAACCTGTGGCTCTTGCCGGTGTGATGGGAGGAGCGAATTCAGAGGTTACTGATGATACAACGATGGTTTTATTAGAGGCAGCATATTTTAACGGAGCGACGGTAAGGAAAGCATCGAAAGATCATGGTCTGCGCAGTGAAGCCAGTGCCCGTTTTGAAAAAGGAATTGACCCGAACCGAGTTCGTGCAGCAGGGGACCGCGCAGCTTATTTAATGGCCAAATACGCTGGTGGCGAAGTATTAGAGGGTGGAGTAGAGTTTGATGCCTTAACCGTCGAACCTTCTGTTGTTTCTGTCACACTAGAAAAAATCAACCGGGTACTTGGTACAAACCTTGAAATGAAGGATGTAAAAGAAATATTTGACCGTCTGCAATTTGACGTAAAAATCGAAGGAGATATGATTACGGTAACAGTACCAACACGCCGTTGGGATATTAAAATTGAAGAAGATTTAATTGAAGAGGTTGCCCGTCTTTATGGCTATGACAACATTCCAAAGACATTGCCAATTGGATCCGCCACACCAGGCAAATTGTCTGACTATCAAAAGAAACGCCGGATTGTTCGTCAGTATCTAGAGGGAGCGGGCTTGTATCAAGCGGTGACCTATTCATTAACAAGTGAAGAGAAGGCTTCTCAATTTGCTATTGAAAAACGCGATACGATTCGTCTGGCAATGCCGATGAGTGAAGAACGTAGTGTCCTTCGTTTAAGCATACTGCCACAGCTATTGGAAGTGCTAAAATACAATATCGCCCGGCAAAATGATAGTTTGGCGGTTTATGAAACAGGGAATGTATTTTTAGCAAATGGTCAAGACGTTCTTCCAGAGGAAAAAGAACACTTGGCTGCAGCCATTACCGGTCTGTGGCATAACCATTCATGGCAAGGAGAAAAGAAACCAGTCGACTTTTTCGTCTTGAAAGGTGTCTTAGAAGGACTGTTTTCTAAGCTTGGATTGACTGATCGGGTAACCTACGTTAAAGCACAGGTAGATGGACTGCATCTGGGACGCACAGCAGAAATTCAACTGGATGGTGAAAAAATCGGTTTCATCGGCCAGCTTCACCCTAGTGTCCAAAAAGACCTAGATCTAAAGGATACTTATGTTTTCGAACTAACTTTAAAAACCGTACTCGAAGCTGAAACAGAATCCTTACAATACGAAGCTATCCCACGCTATCCTTCTATCACAAGAGACATTGCCCTTGTGGTAAACAAAGAAACGGAGTCAAGAACCTTGTGGGAAATTATTACAAAAGCAGGTGCTCCGCTTTTGAAAGAGGCATATGTATTTGACCTTTATGAAGGAGATAAGATGGAGGAAGGTAAGAAGTCCATTGCCTTCTCGTTGAAATATGTGGATCCTGAGCGCACTCTGACAGATGAAGAGGTAACGAAGGTTCACGAACGTGTACTTGAAGCACTGAAAGAGCAAGCAGGTGCCGTATTAAGAGGTTAATTTGATTATGAAAAAAGAGTATCACTCGGTTAGAGAGTGGTATTATCCCCTACAGGTAGACAGTAAAAAAAGAGGACATTTGATATGATGTTCTTAGGAGTCTACCTGGGAGGGGATTTTTTTGGCTAAAAAAGGACAAACCTTTAACTCATATTCAGAAGAGCTTAAACGTGAAGTCGTTCGTTTGAAATTGGAGGAGGGATGGTCTTATCGACAACTTCGTGAACATTTTGGAATTAAGAGTGATGCACAGATTGCAGAATGGGTCAAGAAATTTCGAAATGGCGAGTCGTTTAAAGATCAACGTGGAGTATGGAATCGTAAACATTTTTCGAGTTTAGAAGAGGAAAATGCTTATTTGAAAGCACAGGTCGAATACTTAAAAAAGCGCAATCCAAATCTACATGGGAAGGAGTGGTCCTGAAAGCTGATCGGTTTCATATTATTGATGAACTACGAAAAAAACAGAGACACCCACTGTCATGGCTGTTAAAAATTGCAGAGGTTTCAAGGTCTGGATAATACAAGTGGTACAAGAACCATTCGAACATGTCAAGACGTTTGGAAGAAGACCTTTTTTTGAAAGAACATATTTTAGCTATTCATAAGTTACATCCGTACTATGGATATAAACGCATGACAAGGGCATTATCCAGAGAAGGGATCGTTGTCAATCATAAGCGTGTGCGACGATTAATGAGGGAGCTAGGTATAAAATCGGTGATTCGGAAGAAACGACCGTTCTACGGGCTTAGAGGATCTGTGGTATTTCCGAATGTATTAAACCGCGAATTCTGTGCGGAGATTCCGTTACAAAAACTCGTAACGGATATTACCTATGTACGTGTTGGAGATACGTTTGCTTACT
>NZ_JAAFZF010000052.1:0-19018 GCF_010614825.1 Neobacillus sedimentimangrovi | reverse complement strand
TTACTCTGTATCACCTTCGGCAGAAAGGGCTTTGTTTTGTCATGCAAACTCACCCAGTGATACCTAGCCTCATATGAAGTTCGTGTTCCTCAGACCGGAAGTTTGCCGCTCGCTTCCTTCAGATTCCGCGTCACCACGGACACCCTTGCGTTAAGCTAACTGCTACTTCTGCCTTCGCAGCTCGGGACTTTCACCCTATAGATTACACCCATGCCGGGCGCACGTTAAAGAAACCCGGTACATGACCGGGTTTTTTTTTGCTCCTATGTTAAAAAAACGGAAGAATAAAGATACCTACAATAATCGATACGGCTCCTATTCCAATAGCCCAAGCACCAAGACCTTCAGCTCCTCTGCGTCTTGCAACAAAACCTAATATAACCCCTGCTACACCAAATAGGATTGGCATAACAAATAATGATAATATAGAAAGGGCTAAGGCGATTGTTCCTAAACCTGTTCCTCCCATCGCCCTCGTTTCACCATCAGTATCTACTCTTTCACGATCCCTAATAAATGGTACGGGAGCTGCAATTTCAGCAGCAGTTTCTTCTCTGTCATTTTCTCTAGAACGATTCGAAACAGATGCTTTCTTCTTCGTTTCTCGGTCCTCTTTGTCCAGAGAAACCACCTTTGGACGATTGGAATCGAATTCCGAAGCGGTTTCTTCCTTATAGTTGGAGGATTGGTTCGTTATAGGTGAAGCAATTTCAGAAGCTGTCTCCTCCCTAAATTCCGATGGAGAATTAGGGATATTTGATCCTATATTTGAACTTTGAAGTGCTTCTTTCCCTTTCGTTTCTTGTTCAACTACCATCCAAATCCCTCACTTTCAATGATAGGAGCATTTATTATTGTGAACTGTTCACGCACTTTTACTATTCTAATGTTTGACTTAAATAGTTAGTTATTTCATAACACGAAAAATTTTTCTTCTTTATCGAGGAAAATGTTTGGTAAAATAAAATAAGACAAAGAAGCATTTGAAGGTGAACAGAAGGATGAAAAAAAGATTTGGCATCGATATTGATGGGACTGTAACTTGTCCAACATCGTTATTACCCTTTATTAATAAAGCTTTTAACATAAACCTTGCCTACGAAGATATAATTGAATATGATCTAACCCCTTTCGTAAATGTTCCTAAGGAAGAATTTGCAAAATGGTTTGCTCAAAATGAACCTATCATTTACGAAGGTTCTCCTCCTGCCAAAGGAGTAAAATCAGTTTTGAATAAATGGGAAGAGCAGCAGCATGAATTATATTTCATCAGCGCCCGTGGACCGCATTTATTGGAAGTTACCAAAAAATGGTTCATAGACCAAGGACTAACTTTTCATCATATTGAATTAATTGGTTCCCATGATAAAGTGGAAGCAGTTAAAAAATATGGGATCGATCTATTTTTTGAGGATAAACATGATAATGCCGTTATCATTCATGAAGAATGCAATATTCCTGTTATTTTATTTAATACTCCTTATAACCAAGACCCCATTCCAAAAGGGGTTATCCGTGTAAATAATTGGAATGAAGCGCAATTTTGGGTAGATCAATGGCTTAGACAACAGAAACAAATGTATGAAACGAAACCATTAGTAATGTGATAAAACAAAAAACCAGCTCATAGAAGCTGGTTTTTTATTGAATACAATCTGGACAGCGACCATAAATTTCAAATTTATGACCTGAAATATCATATCCTTTTAAGTTTTCACTTAATCCATCCATCGGGCACGTATCAATTTCTTTTGATTTCCCGCAGTCTAAACATATAAAATGGTGGTGGTGATGGTGGCGTGAGCACGTAAAGCGAAAGTGCTTTTCACCGGATAATTCTGTCATCTCTAAAATTCCCATCTTAGCAAATAAGGATAGATTTCGATAAATGGTATCAAAGCTTAAACCAGGATACTGATCCTTTAATTGATCTAGTACATCCTTTGCCGTTAAATATTTGTCACAATTTGCGAATAATTGAAGCATGTCTTCTCTTTTTCCTGTGAGCTTAAAACCATTTTCCTTTAAGCATTGAAGGGCCTCATTTACATTCACATCACACACCCCCTGCCTTATATATATTAACATTTATTTTTTTATAAAAAATTACAATTAAAAGGATAAGAATTGAAAGGATGACGATCGTTCCTCCCGGGGCTAAATCTAAGTGATATGCTGTAAATAATCCTCCTAAAACAGATATCTCTCCAAATAAAATAGAGAAAAAAATGGTTTGTTTAAAGCCTTTTGCAATACGAATACTAGCTGCAACCGGCAGAGTCATAAGAGAAGACACCAAAAGGATGCCAACGACCCTCATCGAGGCTGCAATCACAAGTGCAACCATTATGATAAATACAAAATGAATACTTTTAGCAGCTATCCCCGAGGCTTTTGCATATTCTTCATCAAAAGACAATAAAAACAATTCCTTATATAATAAAAGGACCGCTGTAACTACTGCAATGCTAATAGCTAAAATGACCATTAAATCTGTTCGGCTTACAGCTGAGACGCTCCCAAATAAATAGCTAAACAAATCTGTATTGAATCCATTGGCTAGCGAAATAAAAATGACGCCAAGGCCAATTCCCCCGGAAAGAATAATTGGAATGGCTAATTCTTGATAATGGCTGTATACACTTCTTAACTTTTCTATAAAAAGCGAACCACCAACAGAAAAAACCATTCCTAAATAGAGTGGATTTATGCCTGTCATCGCTGTAAAATATTTTTCCATAAGGAGGCTAGCCGCTATACCAGCTAATGTCACATGACTTAAAGCATCTGCTATTAGTGATAATCTCCTTACCACAATGAAAACACCTAATAATGGGGCTAAAAAACCTATCATAATTCCTGTCAAAAAGGCATTTTGCAAAAATTCATACTGGAAAATACCCTGGATCATTGTCTAGCGCCTCCGTGTTCATGATGATGGGTAAGTAAATGTACATCATGACCATATACCTTGGACATCTCTTCCATTCTCATTTGCTCAAATTGATTCGTATCTCCATGAAAATGTAAATGTTTATTAAGACAAGCTACATGTGAAACTTTATCGGAGACAGTTCCAATGTCATGTGTCACCATTAACAATGTGATGCCTTTATTCTTATTTAAATGCGCCAACATTTGATAAAAATTATTTACATTTTCCACATCTACACCAACAGTCGGTTCATCTAGGATCAAAAGCTCTGGTTCACTTACAAGCGCACGTGCGATAAAAACTCTTTGCTGCTGTCCTCCAGATAGCTCCCCTATATTTCGATTAATAAAATCTCTCATTCCAACCGCCTCTAAGGCTGCAAGCACCTGAGCAGAATGTTCCTTTTTAAAAACCTTGAATATCCCCATTTTCTTGGTTAATCCACTAGCAACAACTTCAAACACAGTGGCTGGAAAGCCGGTATTAAACGAATTCGCTTTTTGGGATACATAGCCAATTTTCTGCCAATCTTTAAATTTACTTTGTTCCTGACCAAACAAATAGATTTTTCCTGTTTGCACTTTTAGCAAACCCAAAATTAATTTAAGTAAAGTGGACTTCCCAGAGCCATTGGGGCCAACGATCGCTAAAAATGCTCCCTTTGGAATAGATAAACTGATGTTTTCAAGAACATAATCCTTTTCATATTGGTAATATACATTTTTTATTTCAATAATGGATTCCATTTAATCTTTCACCTTTTAATTTTAAGAATCATTACGATTTAACTTTAGTAGTATACAATAGCTGTATAAGAATGTAAAGGAAGTAATTTTTTAATTACGTTAGGCATATTTGTCACCAACCAGCCTCATCTTCATACATTAGCAAGGAGGAGTGGTTCGAGTGAGAATTTTTGAAAGTATCATTAATCATAAGATAAACAATATCACTGCTGAGGAATTGTTAAAATACGCAGAACAGTTTCATATTTCAGTGACCCCACAGCAGGCGAAAAAAATAGCTGCCTATTTAAAAGGAAAAAATATCAATATTTTTAATGACAGGGAACGTACCCAATTAATTAAAGAAATTGCGAAAACTGCTGGACCGGAAACAGCACGAGAAGTAAATAAACTATTCTTAGAATTAATAAAAAAATAACCGTATAAAAGCTGTGCAAATTCTGCACAGCTTTTTACGGCTCTTATGATTTCATAATCTTATCAAGTAATTCTTCATCAAACTGCTGGCTCCGAAGCATAGCAATTTCATGTTTATAAGGAGCCTTTTTATTTTTTTTATCATCACCGACAAACGGGGTTTCTAATATTTTCGGAATGTCTGTTAATTGTGGATGATGGACAATATAATTTAAAGCTTTAAATCCAATATGACCAAAGCCAATATTTTCATGACGGTCTTTTCGTGTCCCCACTGCGTTTTTACTATCATTTATATGGAGTACCTTTAACCGATCAATACCAATAATTTTATCGAATTCATTTAATACACCATCAAAGTCTTCAACAATATTGTAACCAGCATCATGGGTATGGCATGTGTCAAAACATATTGAAAGTTTATCATTATATTTAACACCATCAATAATCTTCGCTAGTTCTTCAAAAGACTTGCCACATTCTGAACCTTTTCCCGCCATCGTTTCTAGAGCAATTTGTACTTGTTCTTGACCGGTTAACACTTCATTTAATCCTTCAATAATCTTCTTTATCCCTGCCTCTTCTCCAGCACCAACATGAGCTCCCGGATGAAGGACAATTTGTTTTGCCCCTATTGCTTCAGTACGTTCAATTTCTGAACGAAGGAAGCGAACGCCTAACTCAAAGGTATCGGGATTTGAAGTATTACCAATATTGATAATATATGGAGCATGTACAACAATTTCTGAGATTCCATGCTCCACCATATGTTTTCTTCCTGCTTCAATATTAAGATCTTCTATTTTTTTTCTTCTTGTATTTTGGGGAGCACCTGTATAAATCATAAATGTGTTTGCCCCGTATGAAACAGCTTCTTTACTCGCAGCCAAGAGCATTTCTTTACCGCTCATAGATACGTGTGAACCAATTTTCAGCATCATATTCTCTCCCATCTACATTATTATTTCTTCTTTTTTAATCTTCGCTGCCGTTTTTTCATTTTCTCTATTTCATACTGCATTTTCTTTTTATAACCCGGTTTTACTTTTTTCGGTTTTTTTATCACAGCTCTTACCAACTGATCTGTCTCATCCTCTGGCTTTACGCGAGTTTTACGGCGATTTCGATGATCAATCTCAATAAACTCTCCATTCTTCAAATCAACATTATTAAACCGAATTCCCATTTTTTCCAAGCGGTTCAATGCATCCTCATCTGATAAATCATAAATGGTTAATGCAACCCCAGCATTACCTGCCCTTGCCGTTCTGCCAACTCTGTGAATATAAAAATCCAAATCGGAAGGTAACTCATAGTTAATGACATGGCTAATCCCTTCTATGTCAATTCCCCTAGAAGCAAGGTCGGTTGCTACGATATATTGGTACTCCAAAACTCGGATTTGCTTCATCATTTTTTTTCTTTCTCTTGGAGTTAAATCGCCATGGACACGCCCTACTTTTAAGCCCTTTTCATATAAGAACTGGGCCACTTCTTCTGCCATTTTTTTCGTATTCACAAATACAATGGCCAAATAAGGGTTGTAGGCAAGAAGAGCATCATAGACAAGTTCCTTTTTATCGCGATGTCTTGATGGCAGCAGATAATGCTCCAAATTCGCTTGGGACTTTCTTTTCGGATCAATATGAATTGTTTTTGGATTTTCCATATATTTTTTTAAAAATGGTTTAAGTTTTTCTGGTATCGTTGCTGAAAATACGAACATTTGTAGGTTTTCCGGCATTTTTGCAGCAACCCTGTCCACATCTTCGATAAATCCCATATCAAGCATCATATCTGCTTCATCAACAACCAAAATATTAGAGGTATGTACAAACAAAGCCCGTTCATTCACTAAATCATTAATTCGACCAGGAGTCCCAACAACAATATGCGGTTGTACCTTTAATTTCTCTATCGTCCTCTGCTTGTCCGTTCCCCCTACAAACAATCTGGTCATAATGGATTGTTCCGGTTGGCAATGATCTGTAACCCTTAAGATTTGGTCATAAATTTGAGAGGCTAGTTCCCTTGTTGGGGCTGTAATAACAGCCTGAACTTCTTTTTTATCCGGATTTATTTTTTCTAATATAGGCAGAACATAAGCAAATGTTTTACCAGTTCCCGTCTGGGATTGACCAATCGCACTTTCTCCTTTCATGATCAATGGAATCATACGTTCTTGAACTTCTGTTGGTTCATAAAAACCTAAACTATTTAACGCCTCCATAATGAATGGCTGAAAATGAAACCGTTCAAATTTATTCATGACTTTCATTTCAATTCTCCTTAAAAAATTCTTATTAATGATAGGATTATTTCATTTATACAGATATCTACTTTTTATTCCATCAAGTTATTATAGTAAAGTTCTTAATAAATCTCCAGTTATTATCATCTTCTACAATATATCCGCTTTTGAAACACAGAAAATTATCTAGTCATATGTCGATTACCTAAACCAAATTAGGTATATTGCATATTTTAAACCAAGAGGTTATCAATGAAACTTTGGACTTCTCGGGCGACTTCCTTACTTAAACATAAGTGGAAATCACATTTCTGCCCGTAGGCAATATTCGGAGAGGAGGATACGTATGCAGCAAAGATCCATGTTTCCCATGCATAGAGGGATGGGGCCAGGTGCATTTACAGGAAGAAGCCCTATGATGCGGTTTGGCGCCAATACGTTTGCTAATGGAAGATCAATGATGGGGCCAGGATTTATTGGCGTAAGAAGACCGATGATGGGTCCACGGGCTACCCCCTTTGGCGGCATGTTGGGAAGACAGCAAATGGGTGGTGGCGGATTGTTAGCCAGTCTTTTTGGCAGGAAAAACTCCATGGGTAGCGGATTTATGGGAATGCCTGGTGCAGGTGGCGCACAAAGAACTGGTGGCCTACTTCAATCATTGACATCACCAGGTGGACTTAATAATTTCTTAAATAATACACAACAAGTATTAAAAACAGCTCAAACCCTTGGACCAATGATACAGCAATATGGTCCACTTGTAAAAAATCTCCCGGCATTATGGAAACTCTATCGAGGATTAAAAAATGCCGATACAAATGAAACTACTAATACTGAAAAAACGGAACCAATAAAGGATGAATCCACTTCTTTTGAGTTATCAGATAAAAAGAAAAAAAAGAAAAGTGCCTCTAACTCAAACACACGTCCCCAATACACAGTTCCAAAAGGAACTTCAGTCCCAAAATTATATGTTTGATCCAGAATGCCGTAATAAACGGCATTTTTTTATGGAATTAACTTTGGAAAATGGACTCTTTGTATAATTCCTATTCATTATATATAATAAACATATAATCTAGTAAACAGCCATTCCTAGGAGGATTTTTTTATATGAAAGTTATCAAGATTTCACCGCGTGGCTATTGTTATGGTGTCGTTGATGCCATGGTCATTGCTAGAAATGCGGCTTTAGATAAATCATTACCTCGTCCCATTTATATTTTGGGAATGATCGTGCATAACAAACATGTAACTGACGCATTTGCCGAAGAAGGGATTATCACATTAGATGGAAAGAACCGCTTAGATATTTTAAAAAAAGTAGACAAAGGTACTGTCATTTTTACTGCCCACGGAATTTCACCTGAAGTAAGAGAGCTGGCAAAAAAGAAGGGGCTTGTTACAATTGATGCAACTTGTCCTGATGTAACAAGAACACATGAACTTATTCATGAGAAAGCAAAGGAAGGGTTTCATACCATTTATATCGGTAAAAAAGGACATCCGGAACCTGAAGGTGCACTTGGTGTTGCCCCTGGAATGGTCCATCTTGTAGAAACACCAGAAGATGTAGAAGCCTTGGAACTAAACTATGATAAACTGATTGTCACAAACCAAACTACCATGAGCCAATGGGATGTTGCTGAGACAATGAAAAAGGTACAAGAAAAATACCCCCATGTTGAGGTCCATAATGAAATTTGCCATGCAACACAAATTCGACAAGAAGCCGTTGCAACACAGGCAAAGGAAGCAGATGTGACAATTGTTGTAGGTGATCCGAAGAGTAATAATTCAAATCGGCTTGCTCAAGTTTCTGAGGAAATAGCAGGAACAAAGGCTTACCGAATTGCTGATATTACTGAATTAGAAATTGATTGGATAAAAGATGCAAAAACAGTTGCTGTCACTGCTGGTGCTTCCACACCAACACCAATAACAAAGGAAGTCATCACCTTCCTTGAGCAATTCGATCCGAATAATAAAGCTACTTGGGAGCGTAGAAAAAAGGTCCCATTAAATAAAATTTTACCAAAGGTAAAAACGAATTAAGTAAAGGCAAGCACCCTATCGGCAAGACACCTTCGCTAACCGCCCTACGATAAGTTAACATCGATTTGCCTTCGGATACCATGTTTCCTATATCCTTGTTGGAAGACACTACAACAAAGGTATAAGGCCGAAAATAAAAAATTATTTCTTATATCAAAAAACCGGTCAGTTGACCGGTTTTTTACTTAAATTGAAATGGATCAGTATTAATTTCTGAAGGGAAAATCTCTACTTCGTAACCGGCTTCGTCACAAAGTTTAAGTAGTATGTTTGTTAATCCCTTTTTCATGATTTTTTCAACATTATGTCCTGGGTCTATCATATTTAATCCTTCCATCATTGCATCATGAGCAGTGTGATAATAAATATCCCCCGTTATATATACATCCGCACCTTTAAATTTCGCATGCTGCCAATATTTATTACCGTCTCCACCTAATACTGCTACTTTAGTTACTTTCGTATTCAAATCGCCTACTACCCGAACATGGTTTACATCAAGAGCTGTTTTTACCTTTTCAGCAAATTCACCAAGAGTCATTTCATCAATTTTTCCAACTCTACCAAGCCCCAATACCTCCCCTTTGTTTTCGAGAGGGTAAACATCATAAGCAACTTCTTCATAAGGGTGTGCTTTAATCATTGCCGAAATGACTTTCTTTAGAAGCTTATCTGGGACAATTGTTTCAATTCGAACTTCATCCACTGCTTCTATTTTTCCAGCACTTCCAATATAAGGATTTGTATTTTCACCTGGCATAAATCGACCTGTCCCACTAGTAGAAAATGAACAATGACTGTAATTCCCAATATAACCAGCACCAACATCCCCAAGAACACGGCGGAGCTCGTCTGCATGAGTCTCAGGAACAAATACCACTAACTTCTTGAGTCCTGTCTCAAATGTTGGAACCAATACTTCCACTTCTTTTAAGCCTAAGGCATCTGCCAGCAAGTCATTGACCCCACCTTTTGCTACATCAAGATTCGTATGAGCAGCATAAACGGCAATATCATGCTTAATCAATTTCTCAATCATTCTTCCCTGTACTGTATCGGTAATAATGTTTTTTAATGGACGAAAAATAGGTGGGTGGTGAGCAATGATCAGCTGGACGTCTTTTTCTATTGCCTCATCAATCACATTTTCCAGAACATCTAGTGCAATCATGACACGTTTAACTTTCTGGTTTAAACGACCGATTTGTAGACCAATTTTATCGCCCTCCATCGCTAAGCTTTTCGGCGAAAACTTTTCAAAAAGTTGAATGATTTCATGACCGTTCGGTTTCTTCAAGGTGCAATCCCTCCTTAACCAGTTTGATTTTATATTCCAGTTCCCGTCTTTTTGGAATGGTTTCGGGTTTTTGTGCCGCTTGTTCAAGCTGTTTATTAATGCGCTGCCAATTTTTCAGTTCAAGCAACCATTTTTTCTTAAAAACCTCGTCTTGCTTTTTAAGAAGAAAAGGACCCATTAATAATTGTATATCAATTGTATTATCGTAAGGTCTTTTTGGATCTCCTTTTTCAGCAACCAAAATTTCATAAATTTTTCCGTCTTCCTCAATAATTTCTTCATTAATAAGTTCCCATCCATTTTCCAATAACCATTTCCGAATGGAAATCGCACTAATATTTGGCTGAAGAATTAAGCGATTAACAGTGCTTAGTTTTTCCTTTCCATCTTCTAAAATGTTTGCTATCAAAGTACCACCCATACCGGCAATCGTTATACAATCCACTTCCCCCGGATGTATAACTTCCAGACCGTCACCCATTCGAACTTCAATCATTTCTGTTAATCCTTCGGCCTTTACATTTCGTACTGCTGACTGGTATGGACCTTCTACCACTTCTCCAGCAATAGCAGATTCAATCTTTTGATGTTTTGCTAAATAACAAGGTAAGTAAGCATGATCCGAGCCGATATCTGCAATTCTTGCCCCATTTGGAACATATTTAGCTACAGTTTTCAGGCGGACTGATAATTTATTTGAATTCAAGTAACACACCACTCTCTAATAAACATTATGTATTCCTAACAAGTATTAATAAATGCACAAGCACCTATCAAGGGAGTATAGCCTGAAGTCTCCAACTAAGTTTAAGGAATTTCGAAGAGCCCGAGGCGATTTGATGTTGATGGATTAAAGGGAGGAGATTAAAGGCGCCTCACCGGTAGGGCGCTTGTACTAGACCATAATTAAAATGGAAAAATCTTTTCTTATCTTATAAAAAAGGTCCCTTACATATGCAAAGGACCTAATTTAACAATTTATTATTTAAGCTTCATTAACCAATCAGCCATGGCTGCAGCCTGGTCTTGCTGAACTAGGCCTGAAGGCATTGTGCCTTTACCTTTTGTGACAATTTCCATAATTTCTTCTTTAGAGTATTTGTCACCCACACCCTTTAATGGAGGACCAACTGCTCCTTGGTATTGATCACCATGACATCCAACACAAGATTGCTTATAAATATCTTCTGGCTTGGATGCAGCCACTTCTGTTTTCTCTTTTCCTCCACCCTCTTGTTCTTTGGCTAGCTCTTCCGAATCACCAAGGCCTTTGAATGACAACAAAAACATGAGTCCAATTCCAAAAACCATGATCAAGATGTAAGGAATAACCGGATTACGTTTCATGATACAACCTCCCTTATGTATAACCCTCTGTTATAAAAATAATCCAATACAAACAACTATTATTTTACTTTAAAATGTACAGAAGGAAAAGCCCTAAACTTATTTTGTCACTATAATCTTTATAAAATGACATAATAATTCTAAGATAAATTAAAGGAAGCCGAATTTCCTATTCAGCCTCCTTATATTTTCCATTATTATTATTTACAGCCAATTAATCTTGAAATCACCATTCTTTGAACCTCAGAAGTACCTTCACCAATTTCAAGGAGTTTTGCATCCCGCATCATTCTTTCAACATGGTACTCCTTCATATAGCCATAACCTCCATGAATTTGTACCGCTTGGTTAGTAACCTCCATACAAATTTCCGATGCATATAATTTACACATCGCAGCCTCCTTAGTGAATGGCCTTCCTTGATCCTTTAACCATGCAGCCTTATAGACCATATTTCTAGCTAACTCAATTTTCATCGCCATATCGGCAAGCTTAAATTGGATCGCTTGGAAGGAAGAAATAGACTTGCCAAATTGCTTTCTTTCTTTTGCATAGGCGAGTGCTTTCTCAAATGCTCCTTGAGCGATCCCTACAGCCATAGCTCCAATCCCTATACGTCCTCCGTCTAAAGTAATTAAAAATTGTTTAAAACCTTCCCCTCGCTTACCTAAAAGATTTTCCACTGGGACTCTTACATCTTCTAACACAAGTTCGGTAGTATTAGAAGAATTTAATCCCATTTTTTCATAATTGTCGATAATCGTAAACCCAAGTGCATCTGTAGGAACAATAATAGCACTAATTTCCTTCTTTCCACCTTTTTCATTCGTTACAGCTGTAAGTGCTAAATGTTTGGCATAGCTGGCATTGGTAATAAAGCATTTATTTCCATTGATAATAAATTCCCCATTTTCTTCTTTAGCGGTCGTCATAGTTCCGCCAGCATCTGAACCAGCATTTGGTTCAGTTAACCCAAAGGCCCCGAATGTTTCGCCTGTACATATTGGAGTTAAATATTTTTGTTTTTGCTCTTCTGTCCCAAATAAATATATGGGAGCTCCCCCTAAAGATATATGGGCAGAATATGTGATTCCTGTTGAACCGCAAACCCTACTAAGCTCCTCCACAACTATGGCAAAACTAACGGTATCAGCTCCACCGCCTCCATATTCCTCCGGGAATGGAAGCCCCATCATGCCTAATCCGGCTAATTTCTGGAAAATTTCAAGAGGAAATTGTTTTGTACGATCTCTTTCTATGGCACTTGGAGCAACCACTTCCTCAGCAAACTGACGAATCGTCTTCTTTATCATTTCTTGTTCAGTAGTTAAATCAAAATTCATTTCCATCTCCCCTTAACCTACATTTGTATACGCTTTCTTTTTCTATTATAAGAGGAAATGTTTGTTATTCTCAAGATTTAAAAATTTCTAAAAATAAAATATTATCCGTATATAACATTATAATAAGACTTAGCAGTGTTTGAATTTTAAAGGTTTACTTTGTTGCCAAGATCAATATTATTTTCTTTTTGCTTTACAAGCAAAATAAATTTTGAAAAATTTTAGAAGATAGCCTTAAGTCCATTTGCAAAATGAGAGACAATTCAGTAAAATGATTAGCAAGGAAGTGCTTACATTTTGTTTTTATAATCTTAAGGCCAAAGTATCCATGTTAGGGGCATATGAACAGTCAAAGGTGAGTCAATTTTGACTGAATGTAGGGTGAAAATTTGAAGACGTCTTGGCGCTTGTACTAGAAGATTCTCAAAGCCGTAAAGTACTTTTTGTACATAAAAAAAGTTTACTCCCCGAAAGGAGTAAACCGTTTGACTGAATTATTCTAAGAAATCCTTTAAACGCTTGCTGCGGCTAGGATGTCTTAACTTTCTTAGCGCCTTTGCTTCGATTTGACGGATACGCTCACGGGTAACACCAAAAACCTTGCCTACCTCTTCTAGAGTACGGGTCCGTCCATCATCTAAGCCAAAACGTAAACGAAGAACATTTTCTTCTCTGTCAGTCAGAGTATCGAGAACATCTTCTAGCTGCTCTTTTAATAATTCGTAAGCAGCATGTTCTGATGGTGAAGTGGCATCTTGGTCTTCAATAAAATCTCCTAAATGAGAATCATCTTCTTCACCAATTGGAGTTTCAAGTGAAACAGGTTCTTGAGCAATTTTTAAAATTTCCCTAACCTTGTCAGGAGTCAAATCCATATCTTCTGCGATTTCTTCTGGTGTTGGTTCGCGGCCGAGATCTTGAAGTAATTGACGCTGTACACGAATCAATTTATTAATGGTTTCAACCATATGAACCGGAATTCGAATCGTTCTTGCTTGGTCGGCAATCGCACGTGTAATAGCTTGGCGAATCCACCAAGTGGCATAAGTACTAAATTTAAAACCTTTTCGGTAATCAAATTTTTCTACTGCTTTAATTAGCCCCATATTACCTTCCTGAATGAGATCAAGAAACAGCATCCCACGGCCTACATAACGTTTAGCAATACTTACAACAAGACGTAAGTTTGCTTCAGCAAGTCGACGTTTTGCTTCTTCATCGCCTTGTTCAATGCGGTGAGCTAATTCGATCTCTTCTTCTGCAGATAATAAGTCTACTCGGCCAATTTCCTTCAAATACATTCGAACCGGATCATTGATCTTCACGCCAGGAGGAACGCTTAGATCATTTAAATCAAACTCATCGTCGTCCTCTTTTGATAATTCTTTAAGGCTTGGATCTTCCTCATCATCGTTTTCGCCAACTAATTCAATTCCTTGATCTCCTAGGAATTCGTAAAATTCATCCATTTGGTCAGATTCTAAATCAAAATTAGACATTTTTTCGGCAATATCATCATAGGCAAGGACGCCGACTTTTTTACCCATTTCGGTTAACTGATCTTTTACTTGTTCAAGGGTTAATTCATTCTCAACCTCATTTGAACGGGCTGATTTTTCAGCAGCCATATGGGGGTCTCCTCCTTCCAAAAATCAAAGACACAATTTATAAAGACTATAAAGAATTACGCAATTGTTTAATTTCCTCTAAAATGGAAATAGCTTTTTTAAAATCCGTTCTTTCGGCTTCTTTCAGTTCCAACTCTTTTTCCTTTATTTTTAACATTTTTTTATGATTCAACACCTGTTTGATATAATCATGTAGCTCTTGCTCATTTAACTCATCATTTATAGGCATCATTTCAATAGTCGCGACCATTTTCCTAAGATTATCATCCTGTAAATAGGATAAAAATGCACTCACATTAGGTTCTAAATGATCCTCATAATATCCTAACAGATAAGTTATTATTGCCTGATGTTCATCAATATTAAACGTGTTACCTTGCAATAATTCTTGAATTTTATAGGCTGTATCACGATTTTTTAACATGTGGGCAATTAATCGCCTTTCAGCTGTGTAGTAGGCGGGTTTTAATTCACTGGCTTGGTTTTGAATATACAGAGGCTTTCTATTTTTTGTAGCGTTACTCTTTTCTTTCCTTTTTTTGGTAAAGTATATTTGTTTTTCCTGCTGTTTTAATGAATCAAGTGACAGTGAAAACTCTGTTGCCAACTGGCGTAAATAATGATCCTTTTCTACTACTTTGGTTAACTTACTAATTTCTTTAATAATTTGTTCGATATAGGAAAGTCTATCTCCTTCATTTTGAAGATTTTTTCCTCTTCGAAAGTAAAGAAATTTAAAACCCATCCAAGTGTAACTTGCATCAATTACATCTTTTCTAAATTTCTCTGGACCAAAAGTCTTAATATATTCGTCTGGATCAAACCCATCTGGCATAATCGCTACTTTTACTTGAAAGCCTGCATCGTCTAGAAGGTTTCCTGCACGAAACGCAGCCTCAATTCCAGCATTATCGGAATCATAGCAAATGGTTATGGAATGAACGTTTTGGCGCAATATGGCAATATGTTCATCTGTTAAAGAGGTTCCCATAGTCGCTATGCCATTTTCTACACCAGCACGATCGGCCGCAATACAATCAGCAAATCCTTCAAATAAAACAGCATGTTGTAATTTTTTTATATTAGGTTTGGCAAGATGAAAATTATATAAAATTTTACTTTTATTAAAGATTGCTGTTTCGGGACTATTTAAATACTTTGGCTCATCAGCCCCTAATGATCTCCCAGAAAAAGCAATCGTTTGGCCATGACGGTCAAATATGGGAAACATAATTCGATCCCTAAACCGGTCAAAATACGTTCCATCTTTTTCTCGCTTTATGATGAGTCCGGCCTTTTCCATCCACTCTGGTGAGAAATCCCTCTTGGCCAGAAATTTAACAACAAAGTCCCATGAATTTAAAGAGTAGCCAATTTGAAATTTATCAATGGATTCTTTGGTAAAACCTCTTTCCAAAAGATATTCCAATGCATGCTGGCCTTCTTTTGTATTTACCAATAAATGATGGTAAAATTTCCTTAGTAGTTCATGAGCATCTTTAGCTGCTTGGATTTCCTTAGATGCCTTTTTCTCTCCAAGATTAGAGGTGACATTCATTTCAAGTTCAATATTCGCTCGTTCAGCTAGTTTAACAACAGCTTCTTGAAATGAAATTCCTTCTATATCCATGATAAACGAAAAGACATTACCACCAGCTCCACAGCCAAAGCAGTGAAAAATTTGTTTATCAGATGATACTGAAAATGATGGGGTGTTCTCTCCATGGAAAGGACATAATCCGAAGTAATTTCTCCCCTGCTTTTTCAGCCCGACATAATCGCTTACGACTTCGACAATATCGAGTGCCTGACGTATTTGGTCAATTTTCTCTTCGGGAATACGGTCTGCCATGAAAACAACTCCAATAAAAATACAGGTATTCTCCAAGGACCTACAATATCTCTGTAAAATTTGACAAAATTCTTGTTAATTCTGTCTTGAATCTTTGTCGATCCTTTTCTTGGAAAGGTTTAGGGCCTTTACCGAATACTCCTCTTCTTCTTGCCTTCGCATGTAAGAATCGAATATCCAAGGCAGTTTGAATCTCCTCTTCTCGAAACATAAAACCTTTAGGAGATAACACTTGAACACCCATAGGAAGCAGCGTAGAGGCAAGACCAATATCTTGCGTAACTACAATATCTCCTTGACCTGCATGATTCATTATAAACAAGTCGACAGCTTCTTTCCCTGCATCAACATATTTCCAGCGAGCATATGTATACTCTTCTTTCAAGTAATGATCGTACGAAGCTACTAAGATAACAGCCGCTGAAAACAAAGAAGCAATTTCGACAATCTCCGATTTCACCGGACATGAATCTGCATCGACAAAAATTGTCGGAAAGGCTTTTTCATTTTTATTAATTCTACATCACTCCACATATTCCTTCTTTAACCTATAATTTTGTTAAGAAAACTCGCTAGGAATAGGCAGAATCATACAATTTTAGCAAGTTACCTTAATAAAGTCAGATAGCAAGAAAATATATTTATATTTAGGTAAAAAAGGAATTATGTCGAATTTTTTTGCAGGTTAACCTTGACATCTCACAATAAATAGTTTATTCGTTCAACTGCAAGTCTAAACCTAAAAAGAGATATTTTTATCACAATTTTTTATTATAGTATAAATATTATCATTTTGCCATAATTTTTTCTGATTATTTTTTTCCTTTCATTCGAAAGAAAAAGCACATAACCGAACGATTATGTGCTAAGACCTGCTCTTTTGAAAATAATTAATAATCACATTTGCTGTTTCTTCTACGGCTTTGTTTGTGACATCAATAACCGGACAACCTATTTTATTTACGACTTTTTCAAAAAAATCTAATTCTTCTTTTATACGATTAATATTTGCATAACTTGCCTGGTCATTTAAGCCTAATGATATGAGGCGTTCACGTCTTATATGATTTAATTTTTCTGGACTAATTTTCAATCCGAAGCATTTTTCCTTTGGTACCTTAAACAGTTCCTCAGGTGGATCTACTTCAGGAACAAGCGGGACATTGGCAACCTTTAATCGCTTATGTGCAAGATACTGGGATAATGGTGTTTTAGAGGTTCTCGAAACCCCGATTAATACAATATCTGCTTTTAATATTCCCCGAGGATCACGCCCATCATCATATTTCACGGCAAATTCAATCGCCTCAACTTTTTTGAAATAATCCTCATCCAATTTTCGAACAAGACCTGGTTCACATAATGGAGTTTTTCCAGTAAATTCTTGAATCTTATCCATAATTGGACCGATCAAATCGACAGCAGGTATCCCTTCTTCTTCCGCTCGTTCCTTCATGAATGTACGCATTTCAGGTTTAACAAGAGTATACGCAATCATCCCATTGTCCAAGGAAACGAGTGATATAACCTCTTCAATATGTTCTTTATCTTCCACATACGGGAATCTTTTTAAAGTCATACCTGATCCATTAAATTGACTAATTGCTGCTTTCGTTACCAGTTCAGCTGTTTCTCCTACTGAATCTGATACGACATATATTATGGGCGAATTCATCCTCCCAGATCATCTCCCTTATTTTATCTATTTTAACCCCTCTTCCCCTAGGGCAACAAAGGCTTTAGTAATGTTCGTTTTGGTGACCCTGCCAATAACCTCATAGCCTTTTTCAGATTTTCTGACTACCGGCAAAGCATCTATTTGTTTTTCAATCAACTTTTTAGCAATCTCTATTAAAAGATCATCCCGTTCACACATCGTAATATTCGGCATTCTTGTCATAATAATATGAACAGGAATTGTAGTCAGTTCTTGTTTACCAATACTAGCACGCAACAAATCTTTTCTCGATAAAACACCAACTAATAATGAATTTTGGTCTACTACAAATAATGTTCCCACGTCCTCAAGGAACATCGTACAAATAGCATCATAGACAGATACATTCTCATTTACTACTACAGGAATCGATTGATAATCTTTCACATATATTTTCTGGAGATTTTCCGTTAATAGCTGTGTACCGGATTTACCAGTATAAAAGTAACCTACACGCGGTCTTGCATCTAAATAACCTGCCATGGTCAATATTGCCAAATCCGGTCTAAGGGTAGCTCTTGTTAGATTCAATTGGTCAGCAATTTGCTCCCCAGTAATTGGACCATTTTCCTTAACTATCTCTAATATTTGTTCCTGGCGTTTAGTTAATTCGATCGTTCTCACCACCTACAGCTATAATTTTCTGGTTATACATTAATAGAAATATTATATACTAATTGCCCTTCTATTCAAATAAATTGTGATCAATCAAATAAAAGGTGCGGTTTTGGTACTGCACCCCAAAAGTTAGAGTTAAAATTTAACTTTTGGGGTGTTTTTTATGGCTAAATATAGTGAAGAATTTAAGCTGATGGTTGTACTAGAATATCTTAATGGTCCATTAGGTTGTGGATTACTTGCAAAGAAATATAAGCCACTAGCAGAATCACAGTTAAGACGATGGGTACGAGCTTATCAAGAATTTGGTAGAATTGGTTTGGCAGCCAAGAAAAATAAGCAGTTTTTTTCTGTTCAATTCAAGCTAGATGTATTAAACTTTATGAAACGAAAAGGTGCTTCTTATCAAGAAACTGCGATTCACTTTAAGATGAATAATCCAAATTTAATCGCTAGTTGGTATAGTAAATTTTCAAAAGAAGGATTGGAAGGCCTGAAACGAGCGAAAGGAAGGCCATCTATGTCTAAAAAAACGAAAGCTACAACGAAAAAACAAGAAAAATCTATTTCACGTGAGCAACTATTAGAACGTGAAAATGAACTGCTTCGTTTAGAGATTGCCTATTTAAAAAAGTTAAATGCTTTTCAGGAGAACCCGAATGCCTTCCTCGAAAAGCACAAGCAGCGATTGCATTCGAACTCAAAGAAGAAGGATTCCGATTAAAAGATGTGTTGAACCAAGTAGGTATTCCAGAGGCAACCTATCATTATCATGTCAAACAGATGCATCAAGTAGATCCAGATAAAGA
>NZ_JAAFZF010000051.1:7168-19264 GCF_010614825.1 Neobacillus sedimentimangrovi | reverse complement strand
TGAATGGAAAGCTTATGAATGGGGGAACAGTCGTAAAGGTTATTGGCGAATCTCAAAAAGTCCCATATTACACAGAACCCTTGGAAACTCCTATTGGAGTAACCAAGGGCTTAAAAGTCTACAGAAACGTTATGAATTCTTGCGTCATTTATCTTGATTGAACCGCCGTATACGGAACCGTACGTACGGTGGTGTGAGAGGACGGGGGTTAATCACCCCCTCCTACTCGATTATTATTAGAAGAATATATGTGTTAAATTTAGTTGTGATCTGAATTTCTTTCAAAGTGCTTTTCATAAACGGTCCAGGGAGCTTGCTTTGGTATGTAACACTGAAGTCTCTTCGGTATCTAATAGGAATATGAATCACTTCTCTTTAATTCTCTCATGTAGGAAGGGAATGTACTAGTGTTTGATGAGTTTTGCTAACTGTGGGTAAATCGACTTGTAAAAGTCAATCATATATTAGCCAAGAAGATAAAAACCCCATACCATACTTGGTGTGGGGTTAGCAGCTTAAAATATCTTTATGACAAATATTACTCAAATTTATTTGGATCGCCATCGAATGGTTCGTCTGCAACCTTAATGGAATCAGTTGGACAACCTTCAAAAGCATCCATCATGTCATCAATTAATACATCTGGAATTTCCACAATACCTTCATTATCGTCAAGCGTTACATACGCGATACCTTCATCATCGTAATCATAAATGTCTGGTGCAGCTGCGCCACATGCCCCACATGCGATGCAAGTTTCCTTGTCGACGATAGTATATTTTGCCATGAAAATAAACCTCCCATTATTTTACCAAAAATTATTCATACTATTTTCCATTGATGGAATGGAAAACGCATTACACATATCTATTGTAAAACTGTATGGATAACTTTTCAATAGAAAAATGTTATCGTCGTACATTGATTTCCCGAACAAACTTGAATATCTATGGTCACAAGTAGTGGCTTTTCATGTTAATATATTAAAAGAAATAATGCTGTTTTTGTCGAATTAATGAGAAAAGTGGGAACTATAAATGCAAAAATTAGTGTCCATCATTCTTGATTGTATAAAAAAAATAAATAATGAAAGGACTATTTATTCAATATTACACCTTTTAAATGGAAAAAAATCTTCACAAACGATTCAAGATGCTCATCTTTTCTCAATAAAAAAGTATTTTGGGGTTTATGAATCATTGACCAGGGATTCATTTGAAAGAATAATTGATGAAATGGCAGATAATCAATGGATAAAACCTTTTGGTGAGCAGAGATATCTGCTTACACCGTCAGGAGAATTGTATTATAAAAAAAATCCTGTACTAACCCATTTAAATGGCTGGAAATATTATTCGATTTCGAAGTTATTTTGGGAAAGATTATCATTATTCATTCAAGTTACTTCAAATCTTGTTTATAAAGAAAAAAAATATATACCAATCCAGAAAAACAAAGACATCCATAAGTGGGTCAAAGCATGTCTTGTTGGAAGTAATATTTCGAGGCAGGAAATTGGCAATAAAGTGTTCCATGAGCTAATGGAATGCTTAGATAAAGCAGAAGGGATACAACCATCTGTACTAGTCTTTCGATTAACAGGATATCAGCAGATTGGTTTAACCGCCGAACAAACCGCAAATAAATTAAATATGGATATGGCTGATTATCAATTAGAATTTATTAATATCCTTCATTACATGATTGAAAAAATAAGTAAGAATGAAAAGAATTTCCCTTTGTTATCCTTTGCTGTCCATGATATAAAAAAAGCTAATGATTTGACCATTTCAACGAAGAAAACATGGAATTTATATAGGCGGGGTTATTCGATCAATAGGATTGCAAAGGAACGGAATTTGAAGGTAAGTACAATTGAAGATCACTTTGTGGAGATTGCACTCAATGTGAAAAACTTTTCAATTGATGAATATGTTGATAAAAGTCAACAGGAAAAGATTCTGGAAGTAGCTCGTCGAGTACAGACGAGGCAATTAAAACAAATAAAGGAAATGTTGGGATCTGTAAGTTATTTTCAAATAAGACTTGTCTTGGCAAAGTATGGTGAACGTCAATGGAATTAGAAATGTTATTGAAAAAACATTTTGGCTACCATACCTTCAAAACTGGCCAGAAGGAAGTTATCTCCTCCATTTTATCTAGGAAACACACTTTAGCTATGCTTCCAACAGGAACGGGAAAATCTTTATGTTATCAGCTTCCAGGATATGTACTGGAAGGACATATTTTAATTATTTCACCACTCCTTTCTCTTATGCAAGATCAAGTGGAGCAATTTAAAAAGTTTGGTGAAAAAAGAGTAATTGCATTAAATTCGTTCCTAAGTGTAGAAGAAAAGCGTAGTGTACTTACTGACCTAAAAAAATATAAATATATTTTTATTTCACCAGAGATGCTTCAACTATCTTATATTATCCAGAGGTTGCAAAGGCTGAAAATTTCTTTGTTCGTAGTAGATGAGGCACATTGTATTTCACAATGGGGATATGATTTTCGGCCGGATTATTCTAAATTGGGGGAAATTCGAAAAAAATTGAATTATCCTCTAACACTCGCACTAACTGCAACTGCAACAAGAAAAGTTCGTGATGATATTATAAAATCTTTAGAACTCAATGAAGTTGTTAAAATAGAATCATCAATTGATCGTCCAAATATTGCCCTTCATGTAGAACAAATATCCGGATATCACGAAAAAGAAAATCGGGTGTTGAATTTAATTGCCAAGCTTAAAAAGCCTGGTATCGTATATTTTTCAAGCAAGAAAGCAGCGGATCATATGGCTTTGGTACTTAGGGAAAAAACCAATCTCCGTGTTAGTGCTTATCACGGAGGAATGGATTCGAATACGAGAGTTTTGATCCAACAACAATTTATTCATGGGCAGCTTGATGTTATATGTGCAACAAGTGCCTTTGGAATGGGGGTTAATAAAGAGAATATTCGTTTTATTATTCACTACCATATGCCTCCGCAAATAGAATCGTACTTGCAGGAAATAGGAAGAGCTGGGAGAGACGGGAAACCAAGTGTCGCTATATTATTATACACACCGGGCGATGAACGTTTGCCTCTTCAACTTGCAGAAGCTGAGCTCCCTACCAATCTACAGATTGACTGGTTGTTCAAAATGGTTTTCCAAGAGCAAATGGTAGGGAAGAAACTGCTAAATCCCGAATGGCAGGAACTTGGTGGTTTTTCTGAATTACAGTGGAGAATTGTTGAGAGTTTTTTTTCTGAACCAATGCAAGAATTAGATGTTCTACTTTCATTAAAGGATACGATTCAAGAATTTATTAACGAAAGACTGGAGATTAAGAAACAAAATATCTTTCTAATGAAAAAATTTATTGAATCACCCAAGTGCAGAAGGGAATTTATTCTGCAGTTTTTTGATGAAACAATGGTAAATAAATTACATCCATGCTGTGATATATGCGGAGATGATATCCAAGCTTTTTATGGAAATGAGGTTCGTGGTAAATCACCATCCAATGAGGAGACATGGAAGGATTACCTTGCGAAAATTTTAATTAATAGCGAGTTGAGGGAATGAAAAAAAAATACCAGGAGCTAATAAATAGTCTGACTGACAAAGAATTGCTCATTCATTTGTATTTAACACAAATAATTCTCCTTGTCATCTCATTTGTTTTAGGACCGTGGTTATTTGATAACTTTTCTTATTTAAACAATTTTCATCTATATGATTTTAATATATTGACAATAGGTTTTTCCGCCGGTGTTGGCGTTGTGTTGATTGATATCATATTAATGAAAGTTCTGCCTTCCTCATATTATGATGACGGCGGTTTAAATATTAGGATATTTAAAAATAGGAAAATATTTCATGTTTTATTTTTAGCTGCATTTGTATCGTTCAGTGAGGAGTTGTTGTTTCGAGGGATTATTCAAACAAAAGTGGGACTTTTTTTGGCAAGCTTGATATTTGCTGTTATTCATTATCGATATCTTTTTAATTGGTTTTTATTCTTGAATATTGTGTTGTTAAGTTTTTTCATTGGAGCGATTTATGAATGGACAGATAACTTAGCAGTCACTATTATGATGCATTTTACCATTGATTTTTTACTTGGATTGTATATTAGATATAAACACTCTCCCATTAGTGAAGAACAGGAAGGAGTAGGGTTTTATGAATAAAGAAGAGCCATATAGAGAGCAAGCTGACAGATTAAAGCAGCCAATCCAAAAAATGAATGCCACACATGATATAATGAAAGAACTCCCACCAAGAGAGCAACGGCATCGGGAAAAAAAGAAAAAAACAAAATGGAAAATAAAATATCCAGTTATTCGATTATTAGTCCTTTTATTTATTCTTCTTCCTGTCATCATTTTCAGTGTAATCACATATTTGGATGAGAAAAGGATTCCGGTGGCCAAAAAAACATCTGGAGATTCCATTGGTTATGAAACAATTAATCTTAAAAATGTTAGTTCAGATGAACAATTGGAGGAAAATGAACAAGAAAATACCGCAGAAACTGCTAATGAGATAGAGGAATCCCAAACAAAATATGAAGAAAAATTACCGGTCATTGAAACAGATAAGATTGAACTTACAGATAAGAATGAAACTGTAGGAAATCACGCAGCAATAAATCATTCTACAGTGGCTGGAAGTAATAAAGAGAATAAAAACAATGAGGTCCAGGGAGCAGATGCTGTAGGGGAAAGTAGTAATCATACTAAAAAAGAGAAAATGATATATCATAAAGTACTGCAGCAAGAAACATTATTTAGGATTGCTATGAAGTATTATCACTCACAAAAAGGGATTGAAATAATAAAGAGGGCTAATCATCTTAATAATGAGGAAATATATGTAGGTCAAGTTTTGAAGATTCCTTTAGACTAGTAACCGATCAAAAAAGATCGGTTTTTTTTATTATACGGAAAAATATTTCGGAAATGGTGTAGAGTAAGTCCCCTAGTGAAGAGACGGATTTGCTCGCCAATCCAAGTTCGGTCAACAGCCAATCGAGAGCACTACATGTCTACGTCAGCATAAACATCGCACGACCGAAAGCGATACTTTTGGGAGGAAGCTATACGCCGCTGGTAAGGGCGCTTACGCTTTTCTAATTAGCCATTCATATTGGAGTGGACAAGTTCATATAAATATACCGAGAAAAGGAGGGATTATATGGATAATCCAATTCGGTTACTTGAACATACAGATGAAGCAACAAAGCAAATGCTTGAAAATCTTCGAAAGAGAAAGAAAAAATTTGATGATGCTGAAAGATGGCATTATATTTCAATTTATATAACCCTTTTAGTGGCATTCATTTTTTTTATTTATTTTTATTTTACTATTGCTAAATTCTATTCCTATTCCTTTTTTGCCATGTTTTCTGCTGCAATTAATGACCAAATAAACATACTTTTAATGGCTTCTGTCATTATTGGTCTCGGAGCAATGAACGTATTGAGGCAGCAAAAAGAAAAGAAAGAAAAAGAGTATCATGATTTACGAGCTGAAATTGTAGATAAAAGCAAGGATTTATGGAAAAAGGAAGAGGAATGGAAAAACCGCCATATCGTCTTTGAAATGATGAAAAAGAATTATGATATCAATCTTTACCATGAAAAAAAATAAGAAGCAGATAGAACTGCTTCTTATCGTTATTAAAAAAATTTTTTCTTTCCTTGCTCTTCTTTTAATATTTCTACCGCTTCTCGGAAACGTTGGGAATGAATGATTTCACGTTCTCGAAGGAAACGCAATCCATCATTTAAGTCAGGATCGTCACTCATATTTATAATCCACTGGTAAGTGGCACGCGCTTTTTCTTCTGCAGCGATGTCTTCATATAGGTCAGCAATTGGATCGCCTTTTGCTTGAATATAGGTGGCAGTAAATGGGACTCCAGCGGCATTATGGTAAAATAACGCTTTGTCATGGTCTGCATAATGATCACCGAGCCCAGCGGCTTTTAATTGCTCAGGTGTTGCATCCTTTGTTAATTTATAAACCATTGTAGCAATCATCTCAAGGTGGGCGAATTCTTCAGTTCCGATATCGGTAAGCAGCCCGATTACCTTATCCGGAATAGTATATCTCTGGTTTAAATATCTTAAAGCTGCGGCCAGCTCCCCATCTGCTCCCCCATACTGCTCAATTAAAAATTTTGCAAGAGTTGGATTACAGGTACTGACCCGAACGGGATATTGTAGTTTTTTTTCATAAAACCACATTAGTTAGTTCCCTCCTTTTTTAACCTTTCATATTTGAAGAATCTCCTTATTTAGACCTGCCAAGGCCATGGAGAATCGTCCCAGTTCCATGGATATGCTGAAAAACTGTTTCCAAATTGTTGCAATGGGCCAAATTTACTTTCAAACATCTTTTTTAACCGTTTTCGTTCTTTAGCATAATGATTAAACTGTTTAATGGCTTCAAGGTCATCATTATGGGTATCAAGGTAAAGTGAAAGCTCAACTAATACAAAGTCAACGGCTTGAAGTTGTTCCATTAACTGATAATATTCAGGAGGCACTTGTTTCATGAAGTTTCACCTCTTTTTGGTTTTTCAAATGGATTGAACCAAGGATCATAAAAAGCTTTCCAAAGTGTACCGGCTCTTAGTGCCTCTTGCGGTGAAAATTGTGGTAAGTTAGGTGGTTGAAATCCCATAAATAAATTGGGTGGAGTGGAATATGTTTTTTCAAGTATTGGTTTACATGGATCAAAGGGACTTACATATGGGTGATAGGTTCTGAGAAACTTATTCAAAAGAATCCCTCCCTTTATTTCATATCATTTAATCATATGAATCTTCTTCATTTACATGACAAAAAAATGATAAGCTTAAAGGCTTTTGAAATAACTGGAAAAAGAAGGGTTTTGTGATTTGAGTGTTTAAGTGGCTAATAAAATAGAGGAATATTTGTAAATAGAATTACCGTTCACCATTTGTATGAGGATTTTTATAAACCTATTTTGATTTAATGGATATTTCATTCTTTTAAAATTTTGGGTAAAGGTGGATTCTGTTTTTGTGGTATACATAAGTAAAATGTCACCTTACCATAACTATAGGTGATGCACGTTCGGTTGACTCAGACCATTCACAATCTGTGCAAAACCTTCATACTCTAAAACAAGAGTTATCATAAGCAGGGGGCAGAAGCATGCGCTTGGAACGCTTAGCATTGAATAAAATTAAAATTTTTTTAACCTCCGATGATTTGTATGAAAGAGGACTTTCTAACGAAGATATTTGGAAAGAAACAGGAAAGTGGAATCAACTCTTTCATGATATGCTTGATGAGGCAAGTGATGAGTTTGATGTTGAAATTAGAGGATCGGTAGCAGTAGAAATTTTTTCTCTTCATGCTCAAGGTATTATTATGATTATAACAGTTAATGATGTCAAAGAGGACGAAGTATTATTGGATGAAGGCTATATTGAAATGCAAGTTAGAGTAGGAGGATGTGAAGTTCTTTTATTTGAATTTAAGGAATTAGAAGATGTTATTAATCTATCCAAAAGACTTTCCTCTTTAAAGATTTTTGGTGGGACTCTCTACTCTATGAATAATCATTATTATGTTTTAATGGATGATATAATACCAGAAAAAACACTTGTTACTGCCTCCATCCTTTCGGAGTTTGGCGTTGCCACTATAATAAGCCCATTTGTACTTGAGGAATATGGAAAACTAATTATTAAAAATAATATGGTAAAAACAATTCTTAAATATTTTAAATAAAGAGTTATATTTATGAAGTAAAAGAATGTTCGTTCATATTGGTATATATGAGTGCATAATGATTTTTCGCCATTTGCTATTTTAAAATAGCTTTTTAAGAAGCGAATGGCATCGTTTACATAATCGCACGATATAAAAAGGAAAAGTGAATTTTTGTTCTTGCATTAATCATTTAAAGGTGTATACTTGTGACTGAAAGCGGACAACATTCGTTTAAGTGATTTCTTAGGAGGTTTACAAATGGTTGCCGAAAAAGGTACTGAAAAAACGAATCCAGAAGGTAAACATGATGTGCTTAAATCAACACAGACTGTGATTCATAAAGCCCTTGAAAAATTGGGTTATCCAGAAGAGGTGTATGAACTTTTAAAAGAACCATTACGTATGATGACTGTAAAAATTCCAGTAAGAATGGACGACGGTTCCGTTAAAATATTTACAGGTTATCGTGCTCAACATAACGATGCAGTAGGACCTACAAAGGGAGGAATCCGATTTCATCCAGGCGTGACAGAGACAGAAGTGAAAGCCCTTTCGATATGGATGAGCTTAAAATGTGGTATTGTTGATCTTCCGTATGGCGGCGGTAAAGGCGGCATTGTATGTGATCCACGTGATATGTCATTTAGAGAGTTAGAAAGATTAAGCCGTGGTTATGTACGCGCTATCAGTCAAATTGTTGGCCCTACTAAGGATATTCCAGCCCCAGATGTATTTACTAACTCTCAAATCATGGCTTGGATGATGGATGAATATAGCCGAATTGATGAATTCAATAATCCTGGCTTTATCACAGGGAAACCGTTAGTACTTGGAGGATCTCACGGACGTGAATCGGCAACAGCTAAGGGTGTAACCATTTGTATAGAAGAAGCTGCTAAAAAGAAAGGTATTTCAATCGAAGGAGCCCGTGTGGTTGTACAAGGCTTTGGGAATGCAGGAAGTTACTTAGCTAAATTTATGCATGATGCGGGAGCAAAAGTTATTGGGATCTCGGATGCATATGGAGCCCTATATGATCCTGATGGACTTGATATTGATTACCTCCTGGACAGAAGAGACAGTTTTGGGACTGTTACAAAGTTATTTAATAACACAATAACGAACAAAGAATTACTTGAACTAGAGTGCGATATTTTAGTTCCTGCAGCTATTGAGAATCAAATTACTGAGGAAAATGCACATAATATTAAAGCCAGCATTGTGGTTGAGGCAGCAAATGGTCCAACCACATTAGAAGCGACAGAAATTTTAACAGAGCGCGGTATACTTCTTGTACCAGATGTTCTTGCTTCCGCTGGGGGCGTAACCGTATCATACTTTGAGTGGGTACAAAATAATCAAGGTTATTATTGGTCCGAGGAAGAAGTTGAAGAAAAGCTTCGAAAAGTAATGGTGAAAGCATTTAATAATATTTATGATACTGCTCAATCTCGACGTGTCGATATGCGTTTAGCCGCATATATGGTCGGAGTTAGAAAAATGGCTGAAGCCAGTCGTTTCCGTGGTTGGATTTAATTATAGACTTAGCGTTGAAATATTGATGAAAAACTCCTATCATAATCAAGGTAGGAGTTTTTCATTTGTTTTCTATTTAGATTGAAGGAGTGGACCGTTTTGCAAATTGAAGATACAATCATTGTCGGCGGCGGGCCTTGTGGATTAGCGGCAGCAATAGCATTAAAGGAAATTGGTAAAAACCCATTAATAATAGAAAAAGGGAATATCGTTAATTCGATTTATAATTATCCAACCCATCAAACATTTTTCAGTACGAGTGAAAAATTGGAGATAGGTGATGTCCCTTTTTTGACAGAAACATATAAACCGAAAAGAAATCAAGCTCTTGTTTATTACCGGGAAGTAGTCAAAAGGAAAAACTTGAGGATTAATGCCTTTGAAAAGGTTACCGAAGTAAAAAAATCAGGTAAATATTTCGAAGTAATATCTGATAAGAATATATATCAAACTCCTTATGTGGTAATAGCAACTGGATACTATGACAATCCCAATTTAATGAATGTACCTGGAGAGGATCTTCCTAAAGTTTTCCATTATTTTAAAGAAGCCCATCCTTATTTTGATAAGGATGTCTGTGTAATTGGCGGGAAAAACTCTAGTGTTGATGCGGCACTTGAATTGACTAAGGCAAATGCAAGAGTAACCGTTTTATACCGTGGTAAGGAATATTCACCAAGCATTAAACCATGGATCCTTCCTGAATTCGATTCTTTAGTGCGCAATGGCATCATTCAAATGGAATTCAATGCACATGTGGAAGAAATCACAATGGACAAGGTGATCTACTCAAAAGATGGAGTTAAGAAATCTTTGAAAAATGATTTTGTCTTCGCAATGACAGGTTATCATCCAGACCATCAATTTTTAAAGACAATGGGAGTCCAAATTGACTCGGAATCTGGAAGGCCAATCTATAACCCCGAAACAATGGAGACAAATGTGGAAGGAATTTATATAGCAGGTGTCATTGCTGCAGGTAATAATGCCAATGAAATTTTTATTGAAAATGGCAAATTCCATGGAGGACAGATAGCCCGCTCCATCTTAGAAAAAGAGCAAAAGGGGGAATAAAAAATGAAAAAGGTCGTATTGTTAACAACAGGTGGAACAATAGCAAGTAAGACAAATAAAGACTCTGGAAAATTAGCATCAGGAGCCTTAACTGGTGAAGAACTTGCAGCAATGTGTCAATTACCTGAAGATATAGAATTAATTATTGAATCTGTCTTTCAAAAAGCTAGTATCCATATTTCATTTGACGACCTACTTATTTTACAAAAGAAAATTGAGGATTATTTTCAGGATGAAACCGTATCTGGTGTGGTCATAACACATGGAACAGATACGATGGAAGAAACTGCCTATTTTCTTGATTTAACAATCAATGATGCTAGACCTGTGGTTGTGACAGGTTCACAACGTTCTCCTGAAGATTTGGGCAGTGATGTTTACATCAATTTACGTCATGCGATTTATTCCGCTTGTTCAAAGGATTTACATCATGCTGGTACTGTGGTTGTGTTTAATGAAAGGATTTTTGCAGCTAGATATGTAAAAAAAGAACACGCATCCAATATTCAGGGATTTAATGCTTTTGGTTTTGGTTATCTTGGAATTATTGATAATGATGAAGTTCATGTTTTTCAAAAACCTATAAAACGGGAATATTATCAAATTACCTCACCTATTCCTAAAGTTGATATTATTAAATGTTATATAGGTGCAGATGGGAAATTTATTAAAGCTGCACGGGAAGCCGGTGTTAAAGGAATCATTCTTGAAGGTGTAGGGCGTGGACAGGTTGCTCCTGAAATGATGACAGAAATCGAAAGGGCTATTTCAGAAGGAATTAAATTGGTAATAACTACTAGTGCCGAAGAAGGTGCTGTTTATACTACTTATGATTATAAAGGTAGTGCCTATGACTTATATAAAAAAGGTGTCATTCTCGGTAGTGATAATGATTCGAAAAAGGCGAGAATCAAATTAGCAGTAGCATTGGCAAGTGGTTTAGATGATATAAAATTCTAATCATAAAAATTAATTTTTCCTAAAAACTACAACTGGCAGAAAGAATCTGTCATTTTCATTATCTCTCTTCCGTGTTACGATAGAGTAAACAGATTTGAAAAGAGGTTCAACATGCTGGGGATATTATCAGCTGGGGTTGCCCCTGGTTTAGCATTATTAAGTTATTTTTATTTAAAAGATGAATATGAACCCGAGCCGATTTCTTTTGTATTGCGGACATTTTTATATGGGGCATTATTGGTGTTTCCAATCATGTTTATCCAGCATGTGATAGACACGGAGCATTTAATAAAGTCCCAGATCCTTGAAGCATTCTTAAGCACAAGTCTGCTTGAGGAGTTTTTTAAATGGTTTATCCTATTTTATGTCGTTTATCAGCATGTTGAATTTGATGAGCCATTTGATGGAATTGTATATGGAGTTTCTGTATCATTAGGTTTTGCTACTGTTGAAAATATCTTTTATTTAATTGCAAATGGGATTGAACATGCCATTGCTCGAGCATTATTACCTGTTTCAAGCCATGCGTTATTTGGAGTTATTATGGGCTTTTATATTGGAAAAGCAAAATTTACTGATAGAAATAAATCATTATGGGTGATTCTTTCGCTGTTTCTACCATTTATCTTGCATGGTTCCTATGACTATATCATGATTTCTTTAAAGCAATGGCTACTTTATATTTTCCCTTTTATGCTCTTCTTATGGTGGTTGGGACTTCGAAAAGTAAAGAAGGCAAAAATTCTAAGCGCAAATCATTTTAAAAAACAATACACGATC
>NZ_JAAFZF010000051.1:0-7158 GCF_010614825.1 Neobacillus sedimentimangrovi | reverse complement strand
GTCCATTTAAGAGAAAAATGAACCCAAATTAAAAACCCAAGAATGTTGATTTAACAGCATTCTTGGGTTTTGCTTTTATAAAGATTTCGGCTGAAATACCACTTTCCGGACAGCCCCTTTTTTATGCTGTGGAATAAAAAGTGTCATTTTACAAAAAATAGGGATAATGCAAAAAGAACACTTTGGGGGTTATTATTCCATGAAGATGAAAAAAATTTTAATCACGTCCTTCTTTCTTTTTTCAGTTTTGATTTGGCCGGTTTCATTTGTAGATACAAATAAAGTTCATGCATTCACGAACCAAGTCATTCAGCATGGCGCTGTAGGTGATGATGTCATTGAACTCCAAGGAAGGCTTAAACATCTTGGCTTTTATACGGGGAAAGTTGATGGTGTCTTTGGATGGAGAACCTATTGGGCTTTAAGAAATTTTCAATATGAATTTGGATTGCCGATCGATGGCTTAGCAGGACCGGCTACAAAACAAAAACTGGTGAAGGCTACGAAAAATTATAAAGGAACTACTACCACCGCAGCGAAAACGAACAAGAAACCGACACCAACTGCAACTAACATACCAAAAGGTTTTTCTCAAAATGATATCCAACTAATGGCTAATGCAGTCCATGGCGAGGCAAGAGGTGAACCATATATCGGCCAAGTTGCTGTTGCTGCCGTGATCCTAAATCGGTTGAACAGCTCTTCTTTTCCAAATACAGTATCCGGGGTAATTTTTGAGCCAGGGGCATTCACAGCAGTAGCTGACGGACAGATTTGGTTAACTCCGAATGAAACTTCGAAAAAAGCTGTGATTGATGCCATTAATGGATGGGATCCTTCAGGAGAAGCATTATACTATTTTAACCCAGATACAGCAACGAGTGCTTGGATATGGAGCAGACCGCAAATTAAACGAATAGGCAAACATATTTTTTGCAAATAGGGGTGATTACAGTTGATTAGAGGCATATTAATTGGTGTACTGGTAGCGGCTGTTGCAGGTACGGCCTATTGGGGATATCAAGAACACCAAGAGAAAAATGCGATTCTTTTAAATGCAGAAAACAATTATCAAAGGGCATTTCATGATTTAACCTATCGGATGGATTTGTTGCACGATAAAATTGGTACAACACTAGCTATGAATTCAAAACATTCATTATCCCCTTCTTTAATTGAAGTATGGCGGATAACCTCTGAAGCACATAGTGATGTTGGGCAACTACCATTGACGTTATTGCCGTTTAATAAGACGGAAGAGTTTTTGGCCAATATTGGTAATTTTACCTACCGAACAGCTGCTAGAGACTTGGAAAAAGAGCCACTAAGTAATGAGGAATATGAAAAATTAAAACAACTTTATAAACAATCTGGAGAAATTCAAGCAGAACTTAGAAAAGTTCAGCATATGGTTTTAAAGAATAATTTGCGTTGGATGGATGTGGAATTGGCACTTGCCTCAGGAAAAGAAACTACAGATAATACCATAATTGATGGGTTTAAAACTGTAGAAAAAACAGTAACAGGTTTTGAGGAATCTGATCAAGGCGTGTCCATGTCCAATTTACAGAAAAAAGATGAAAATTTTAAATTGATAAAAGGTAAAACCATTACGAAAAAAGAGGCAATAACAATTGCTAAAAAATATATGAATTTTGATGGTAATGCTGAAGTGAAGGTCACTGATAATGGAAAAGGCTCTGATTATGGATTTTACAGTGTTTCAATAAGAAACAAAAAAACCGGTCAAGAAGCAAGTATGGATATAACAAAAAAAGCTGGTCATCCAATTTGGTTTATTAATAATCGCGAAATTACTACACAGAAATTGAGTTTAAATGAAGCGAGTAATCGGGCAACAAAGTTTCTGAAGGAAACTGGTTTTAAAAACTTGGAAGTCATAGAAAGTACCCAGTACGATAATGTGGGTGTGTTTAATTTCGTAACGAATATTGATGGTATTAGAATATATCCAGAATCTGTAAAAGTTAAGGTAGCTCTTGATAACGGAGATATTGTAGGGGTCTCTGCAGAAGAATATTTAAAGTCTTTCCATACGAGGGAAATTGAAAAACCGGCTATATCTATGCAGGAGGCTAAAACTAAAGTAAATCCTAATCTTAAGATCATGGAAGATAGGCAGGCAGTAATAATTAATGATTTAGATAAAGAGGTATTATGCTATGAGTTTTTAGGAACTATGGGTGATGATACCTATCGGATATTTATTAATGCAAAAAGTGGAGTTGAGGAGGACGTAGAAAAATTAAAAGACTCTGAGGAAGTTTACGTAGATACTTTATAAGGGAAAGCATTCGCTTTTCCTTTTTTCTATAATATCTAAGTATAGTTATGTGTGAATCGGAAATCCTCTTTTCAGTTTGGTATAAATAAAAACAATGACTCCGATAATAGTACTAAGATTGGTAACGGAGACGATGCTGTTGAAAAAATTCGAAAGAATATTAATCAAGCTTATTATAATCCAGTTTTTGTTTCTATTTTTCACACAACTCTTTTTTCACCAATTAAATGTTTTACCAGAACTCCATCAATTAACAAAATATGAGGGAGTTAATGAGAACACTTTTACCGAAATACTTCAAACTTTCCAATCTGACAATAAATAAGCAGGGGTATCCTGCTTATTTTTATTAATTAAAGTACTAAAAAAAAAGGAAGTAGGTTCGAAACTTATGGTAAAATAAAAGGTAGACACCATAGTGAAATTCTTAATGTTTTTAGGAGGATTTATGAATAAGAAAAAAATATCAATTGCAATTGACGGCCCTGCTGCAGCCGGAAAAAGTACTGTAGCAAAAATTGTAGCAGAAAAATTATCATATATTTATATTGATACGGGGGCTATGTACAGGGCATTGACATTTAAGGCAATTGAGAATCAATTAAACCTTGAAGACGAACAATCGCTAGTTAATATGCTTAGATCTACAGAAATTGATCTAAAGCCTTCAAATCATGGCCAATTAGTTTTACTAGACCAAAAAGATGTGACAAATGAAATACGCACATCGGAAGTAACCAATTCTGTTTCCATTGTTGCTAAACACCAATTAGTTCGTGAGGAAATGGTTAGAAGACAGCAAGCATTTGCTAAAAATGGCGGTGTGGTAATGGATGGACGTGATATTGGTACACATGTATTACCTAATGCTGAAGTAAAAGTATTTTTACTTGCTTCAGTGGATGAGAGGGCAATACGCAGACATAATGAAAATTTACAAAAAGGTTTTCCATCAGACTTGGAAAAATTAAAAGAGGAAATTGCCCGAAGAGATAAATTAGATTCTGAAAGGGAAGTAGCTCCATTAAAAAAAGCTGATGATGCAATTGAAATTGATACCACGTCATTAAATATTGATGAAGTAGTTGAAAAAATAATGGCTCTTGTATATGAAAGGATTGGATAAGATTGACTTTTTATTCTTTTGCAAAATCAGTTGCTTCCTCTATTTTTAAACCATGGTACCGGATTGAAACCATTGGTATGGATCAGATTCCTAAAAATGGAGGGGTACTTATTTGTGCCAATCATATTCATAATTTTGATCCGATTGTTGTGGGAATTACTGCTCCTAGACCGGTTCATTTTATGGCAAAGGAAGAACTCTTTCGAGTCCCGGTTTTGAGTGGAATCGTTAGAAAATGTCATGCATTCCCTGTTAAAAGGGGCATGAATGATCGTGAAGCACTTAGACAAGGGATCAAAGTCCTTAAGGATGGCCATGTTTTAGGGCTTTTCCCGGAAGGAACTAGAAGCAAGACAGGAGAACTAGGGAAAGGTCTTGCTGGTGCCGGATTTTTTGCATTAAGAACTGATTGCGCGGTCGTCCCATGTGCGATTATTGGTCCTTATAAAAGCTTGAGAAAACTAAAAGTTATTTATGGGAAACCCCTACCAATGAATGAACTTCGAAGTGCAAAGGCTTCAGCGGAAGAAGTAACTGAATTAATCATGGCAGAAATCCATAAACTTATTAAAGAGTATCGGTAGGTTCTGCTTGACAAATCTTATTATTTATAAGAAGTTAATAAATGAGATTCTTTTTTCGCTAATCAGAATTTATAGAAAAATGTGGGTATTGCTAGGCAATGGATTAAGGAGGATTACATATGGCTGAAGAATTAAATCAAGTAGAAGTAAAAAGCTTTGAAGTGGGTGATAAAGTAATTGGACAAGTTAGAAAAGTAGAAGAAAAACAGGTTCTTGTTGATATACAAGGAAGTAAACTTGATGGGATCATTCCAATCAGTGAGCTATCAAGCCTTCATATTGAGAAAGCTTCTGACGCGGTTTCAGAAGGTGAAGAATTACAATTAGAAGTAATAAAAGTTGAAGAAGAAGCGTTAATTCTTTCAAAAAGAAAAATTGACGCTGAAAAAGCTTGGGAAAGCCTCGAACAAAAATTTCAAAATGGTGAAATTTTGGAAGCAGAGGTAAAAGATGTTGTTAAAGGCGGGCTTGTGGTAGATCTTGGAGTACGTGGATTTGTACCTGCTTCTCTTGTTGAAAGCTACTTTGTAGAAGATTTTAGTGATTATAAAGGCCGTACATTAACTTTTAAAATAGTCGAATTAGACAAAGAAAAAAATCGATTAATCCTTTCCCATCGTGCAGTGGTTGAAGCTGAAAAAGAAATGCAAAAACGAAACCGCCTAGAAGAGCTTAAGCCTGGACAAATTATTGAAGGGACTGTTCAAAGAATTACTGACTTCGGTGCTTTTGTAGATATCGGTGGAATTGATGGCCTAGTTCATATTTCACAATTATCTCATGAGCATGTAAATAAACCTACTGATGTTGTACACGAAGGTCAAAAAGTACAGGTGAAAGTTTTAAGCGTAGACCGCGACAATGAAAGAATTTCTTTATCCATCAAAGAAACACTCCCAGGTCCATGGTCTAATATTTCCGAAAAAGCACCTAAAGGTAGTGTGTTAAAAGGAACCGTCAAAAGATTGGTTTCATATGGAGCATTTGTAGAAGTTTTCCCAGGTGTAGAAGGTCTCGTACACATTTCACAAATTGCTCATAAGCATATTGGTACTCCACATGAAGTATTAAAAGAAGGTCAAGAAGTAAATGTAAAAGTGCTTGATGTGAATGAAGCTGAACAGCGATTATCTTTAAGTATTAAGGAGCTTCTTGACAAAGAAATTGAAGAAAATCATGATTACGAACTTCCTGAGGAAGCAAAAGGTTTCCAACTTGGTGAAGTGATCGGTGATAAACTTAAGAATTTAGGGAAATAATGGTGATTTTTCGTGTCTAGAGAACAACGTAAATGGGATCACATTCGATTTGCACTGGGAAATGAGCAAAAAAGCTCATCGGCTTTTCATGACATAAAATTCCTTCACAACAGCCTACCCAATAGCAGTGTGTCCAATGTTCGATTAGATTCCTTTATAGGCGAACTTTACTTAAGTTCGCCTATTTTTATTAACGCCATGACAGGTGGAGGCGGTGAAAAAACCTATTCAATTAACCAAAAGCTGGCGATTGTTGCGAAAGAGAAGGGATTAGCTATGGCAGTAGGCTCACAAATGGCTGCTATTAAGGATCCTTCACAACGATATACTTATGAAATAGTTAGAAAAGAAAATCCATCAGGAGTAGTCATTGCCAATCTTGGCAGTGAAGCAACTCTGGAGCATGCAAAAGCAGCAATTGAAATGGTAGAAGCCGATGCTTTACAAATCCATTTAAATGTCATTCAGGAATTAACCATGCCAGAAGGAGATCGTGATTTTAGAGGTGCTTTAAAAAGAATTGAAACGATCCTTCATCATGTTCAGGTACCTGTAATTGTAAAAGAAGTAGGGTTTGGTATGTCGAGAGAAACAGTGCAATCCTTATCTTCTATTGGTGTTAAGGCTGTTGATATCGGAGGATTTGGAGGTACGAATTTTGCTACAATCGAAAATAAAAGGAGGTTACAAGAATACACCTTTTTTGAAGATTGGGGCATTCCCACCCCGATTTCAATTGTTGAAGCCGCGATGATTGAAAAGCCAATTTCTATTATCGGATCAGGAGGGTTCTCAAATGCATTCGAAATGTTGAAGGGATTGTCATTAGGAGCAGACGCGATTGGGGTTGCTGGCTATTTTTTAAAAATCCTAGTTCGTGAGGGTATTGAGAAGCTAATGGATGAAATAGATCGTATTCACAATGAAATGGTAATAATTATGACGGCTCTCGGTGCTGAAAGTATTTCAAAAGTGAAAAATGTGCCGTTAATTATTTCTGGGGAGACCTATCATTGGTTAAATCAAAGAGGCATTGATACAAAAAAATTTAGCCAACGTTCTATAACTTAATTAAGCTCCTGTCATTAAACAGGAGCTTTATGTGTGCGCCCGGCATGGGTGTAATCTATAGGGTGAAAGTCCCGAGCTGCGAAGGCAGAAGTAGCAGTTAGCTTAACGCAAGGGTGTCCGTGGCGACACGGAATCTGAAGGAAGCGAGCGGCAAACTTCCGGTCTGAGGAACACGAACTTCATATGAGGCTAGGTATCACTGGGTGAGTTTGCACATCAAAACGAAGCCCTTTCTGCCGAAGGTGATACAGAGTAAATGAAGCAGATGGATGGAAGGAAAGATTACACTCTTACCCGGGGAGGTCTGACTGGCACGCCAAGTAACCTTGGTAACCTATCTAGTGATAGATAGCTGAACAGTCAGAAATCAGCAGAAGTCATAGTACTCTTTCAATCTCGAGATGGAAGAGGAAGGACTGAACAATGAAGGAGAACGAATCGCTAGGCGTTCATCTTCTGTGTGGAAGCAGACAATCCGATAGGACTTACTTGAAGAAGGAAGTGGTGAATCCCACGGGGGACTTCAAGAGGGTGGGGCAGAAGATGGCACAAATAGAGGAATTCGTTCACGTGGAGAGGATATCAATGTTGATGGAAATGATTTTGTCACGGGAAAATCTCATAGCGGCATTTAAACGAGTCGATCAGAATAAAGGAAGTCACGGAGTAGATGGCGAGTAGATGGCATGTCCGTAAAAGACCTACGAAGACACCTCTACGAAAATTGGGACTCCATTCGACAGTCGTTGAGAGAAGGAACCTACAAGCCCTCACCCGTCCGTCGAGTCGAAATCCCGAAACCGAACGGAGGAG
>NZ_JAAFZF010000050.1:0-19667 GCF_010614825.1 Neobacillus sedimentimangrovi | reverse complement strand
TTCCATCAACATTAGATATCCTCTCCACGTGAACGAATCCTTCTATTTGTGCCATCTTCTGCTCCACCCTCTTGAAGTCCCCCGTGGGATTCACCACTTCCTCCTTCAAGTAAGTCCTATCGGATTGTCTGCTTCCACACAGAAGATGAACGCCTAGCGACTCGTTCTCCTTAATTGTTCAGTCCTTCCTCTTCCATCTCGAGCTTGAAAGAGTACTATGACTTCTGCTGACTTCTGACTGCTCAGCTATCTATCACTAGATAGGTTACCAAGGTTACTTGGCGTGCCAGCCAGACCTCCCCGGGTAAGAGTGTAATCTTTCCATCTGCTTCATTTACTCTGTATCACCTTCGGCAGAAAGGGCTTTGTTTTGTCAGGCAAACTCACCCAGTGATACCTAGCCTCATATGAAGTTCGTGTTCCTCAGACCGGAAGTTTGCCGCTCGCTTCCTTCAGATTCCGCGTCACCACGGACACCCTTGCATTAAGCTAACTGCTACTTCTGCCTTCGCAGCTCGGGACTTTCACCCTATAGATTACACCCATGCCGGGCGCACATGAATAAAAAGTCCTTTCCCATCTTGAGGAAAGGACTTTTTATTGTTATTTTTTTGCACTTCGATCTACAAAATCAAATACGAGTTTTCATTCACCATTATTTTACAATATGAATTGGTGTACCTAATGCTACTTCTGCTGCTTCCATAGCAATTTCTCCAAGTGTTGGATGAGCATGAATGGTCATTGCCAAATCCTCAGCAGTCATTCCTGCTTCGATTGCAAGGCCAAGTTCTGCGATCATATCAGACGCACTTGCTCCGGCAATTTGTGCACCGATTACAAGACCATCTTCTTTACGAGTAATAAGTTTTAGGAAACCATCGCTTGATGCCAATGATAATGCACGGCCATTGGCTGCAAATGGGAATTTAGCAACAACAATCTCGATGCCTTCTTCTTTTGCTTGAGCTTCTGTATAACCTACAGATGCTAATTCAGGATCAGAGAAAACAACAGCAGGTATTGCCAAATAATCAATTTCAGATGGGTGTCCAGCAATTGCCTCAGCAGCAATTTTTGCTTCATAGGATGCTTTATGTGCTAATTGAGGTCCTGCTACAACATCACCGATTGCATAAATATTACTAATATTTGTTCGGCATTGTTTATCAATTTCAATTAAGCCGCGGTCAGTCATTTTAATGCCAACTTGTTCTAGACCCATTTCATCCGTATTCGGACGACGTCCAACCATTACAAACACATAATCAGCTTCAATTTTCTTCTCTTCACCTTTTGTTTCAAAGGTTACGACTACTCCGTTTTCTGTTTCTTCTACACCTTTAGCTAGTGCTTTTGTATAGAATTCTACACCTTTTTTCTTCATATTCTTTTTAACTACGGAAGCCATTTGCTTATCAAAAACGCCCATTCCTAAAATTTCTTCGGCGCCTTCTAAAATAGTCACTTGGCTGCCAAAATTAGCATAAGCACCGCCAAGTTCAATCCCAATGACACCGCCACCAATGACAACAATTTTATTCGGAATTTCTTGCAAGTTAAGGGCTCCAGTAGAGTTAAGAACACGTTTTGAATACTTAAAGGCAGGAAGTTCAATAGGTCTTGAACCTGTAGCAATAATAGCATTTTTAAAAGTATAAGTTTGGGCAGAATCCTCGTTGATTACACGAAGTGTATTGGCATCAACAAAGTAAGCCTCACCTTTTACAATATTTACTTTATTTCCTTTTAAAAGACTTTCTACCCCGCCAGTTAATTTCTTAACAATTCCTGCTTTAAATTCTTGAACCTTTGAAAAGTCAACTTTAACATTTTCAGCAGTAATACCAAAATCTGCTGAATGAAGTGCTGTTTCATAACGATGGCTAGCAGCAATTAACGCTTTTGAAGGAATACAACCGACATTTAAACATACGCCGCCTACATTTTCCTTTTCAATAATTGTAACTTTTTGACCTAACTGAGCTGCACGAATTGCTGCTACATACCCGCCTGGTCCAGCGCCAATTACTATAGTATCTGTTTCAATTGGAAAATCTCCTACTACCATTTCTTACGCCTCCATTAGCAATAGTTCTGGATCGTTTAATAATCGCTTAATGTGATTTAATGCATTTTGAGCAGTAGCCCCATCAATCATACGGTGATCGAAGCTTAATGATAATGCCAAGACTGGTGCAGCAACAATTTCACCATCTCTAACGATTGGTTTCTCAGCAATGCGACCAACACCTAGAATGGCAACTTCAGGATGATTAATTACTGGAGTAAACCACTGACCACCAGCTGAACCGATATTAGAGATTGTACATGAAGCACCTTTCATCTCATGTGGAGCAAGTTTACCTTCACGTGCTTTAACTGCAAGTTCATTAATTTCATTGGAAATAGCAAAGACAGACTTGCGATCAGCATCTTTAACAACTGGCACAAGTAATCCTTTTTCTGTATCTGCAGCAATCCCAATATTATAGTAGTGTTTATGAATAATTTCATTGGTTGCATCATCAAGAGATGTGTTCAATATTGGGAACTCTTTTAATGTGCTTGTTAAAGCTTTTACAATGTATGGAAGGAAAGTTAGCTTGATACCTTTTGCAGCTGCAACTTCCTTGAATTTCTTACGATGTGCTACTAACTTAGTGACATCTACTTCATCCATTAATGTTACATGTGGAGCTGTATGTTTAGAATTAACCATTGCTTTTGCAATTGCTTTTCTAATACCGCTCATCTTTTCACGTGTTTCAGGATATTCTCCTTGTGGAATAGCTGCTGCTTTTGGAGCTTCTGCAACTGCTTCTTCCGTTGCTGGTACAGCTTGAGTTGCTGGCTGTTCAGCCACTGCTGCTTGTCCTCCATTTAGGAATGCATCAATATCGCTTTTTAGAATGCGGCCATTATTTCCTGTACCAGTAACTAATTTAATATCCACACCTTTTTCACGTGCATATTTCCGTACAGAAGGCATAGCAATAATTCTACGATTTGGATCAACCTCTTGATTTCCTTGAGTCTGAGGTGTTGTTTCTGCCTTTGCCTCAGGTGTTGGTTCTGGTGCTTGTTCTTGCTGTTCTGGCTCTGCGTCACCATGGTCCCCTTTGAATTGTAAGTTTTCATATCCTGGGGCATCAAAGGTTACGAGAACTTGTCCTACCGTCGCAACAGTTCCTTCCTCAACTAATACTTCTAATACAGTCCCTTCTACCGGTGAAGGGATTTCAACTACAGCTTTATCATTCTGAATTTCACATAGGACATCGTCTTCTTGGACTTTATCTCCTGGTTTAATAAACCATTTGACTATTTCTCCTTCATGAATTCCTTCTCCGATGTCAGGCATTTTAAATTGAAATGACACTGGGATTCATCCTCCTATTTTTTGCGTTAATTTTGCTGGGAATACATAAGGGAAGCGGGAAACAAAACGATTTATTTCCCACTTTATATTAGAAAGTAAGTACTTTTTTAGCTGTTTCAATGACATCTTTATAATTTGGAAGCCATACAGATTCCGCTTGAGAGAATGGATATACTGTATCAGGAGCTGCAACACGCAATACTGGTGCCTCCAAGCTTAAAATTGCACGGTCATTGATTTCAGCGACAACATTTGCTGCAATTCCTGCTTGTTTTTGAGCTTCTTGAACAACAATTGCACGACCTGTTTTTTCTACAGATGCAATAATTGTTTCAATATCAAGTGGCATAATAGTGCGTAAATCTACCACTTCAACAGAATATCCTTCCTTCGCTAATTCATCTGCCGCTTTTAAGGATTCATGAACCATTGCACCATAAGTGATAATGGACAAATCCTTACCTTCCCGTTTAATATCTGCTTTACCGATCGGAATAGTATATTCTTCTTCAGGTACTTCTTGACGGAATGCACGATATAATTTCAAATGCTCAAGGAAAATAACAGGGTCATTATCGCGAATCGCTGATATTAATAATCCTTTTGCATCATATGGAGTTGATGGTACTACAACTTTTAAGCCTGGTGTTTGTGCCATTAGGCCTTCTAAACTGTCTGAGTGTAGTTCTGGCGTATGAACTCCACCTCCAAATGGAGAGCGTACTGTAATTGGCATATGATAGCGTCCGCCTGAACGGTAACGCATCCGCGACATTTGTCCTGCAATAGAGTCCATTACCTCAAAAACGAACCCAAAAAATTGAATCTCAGGGATTGGACGGAATCCAGTTAATGCAAGACCAATTGATAATCCTCCAATTCCAGATTCTGCAAGAGGAGTGTCGAAAACACGATCTTCACCGAATTCCTTTTGTAGACCTTCTGTTGCTCGGAATACCCCTCCGTTTACTCCAACGTCTTCCCCAAAGATTAATGTTTTTGGATCGTTGCGTAGCTCCGTGCGGAGTGCATCAGTAATTGCTTGAATCATTGTCATTTGAGCCATGACTTACTTCGACTCCTTTGCTTTGTAAATTTCATATTGTTCTTTTAAATAATGAGGCATTTCTTCAAACATAATGGACATTAAATCAGTCACTTTTTGTTTTGGAGTTTCATCCGCCTTTTTAATAGCCTCTTTAATATCTTCTTTTGCTTGTTCAATCACTTCATTTTCTAGTTCTTCGCTCCATAAGCCTTTCTTCTCAAGGAACTTGCGGAAACGAACAAGCGGATCTTTCTTTTCCCACTCATTATCAAGGTCAGCTGAACGATAACGTGTAGGATCATCACCGGCCATTGTATGTGGTCCATAACGGTAAGTTAAAGTCTCAATTAAGGTTGGACCTTCCCCATTAATCGCGCGCTCACGAGCATCACGAACCGCAACATAAACAGCGAGTGGGTCCATACCATCAACTTGAATACCTGGAATACCAGCTGCCATGGCTTTTTGAGCAATCGTTTTTGCTGCAGATTGTTTCTCAACTGGTGTAGAAATAGCAAAACGGTTATTTTGAACAATGAAAATTGCTGGAGCCTTAAATGCACCTGCAAAGTTTATTCCTTCATAGAAATCCCCTTGAGAAGCACCGCCGTCACCAGTATAAGTAATAGCAACAGCTTTTGTTCCATTCTTTTTCAAACCAAGGGCAACACCAGCAGCTTGTACATATTGGGCACCAATAATAATTTGAGGTGATAATACATTTACTCCCTCAGGAATTTGGTTTCCATGGTAATGCCCACGTGAGAATAAAAATGCTTGATAAAGTGGAAGCCCATGCCAAATCAATTGTGGAACATCACGGTATCCTGGAAGAATAAAGTCTTCTTTTTCAAGGGCAAACTGAGATGCTAATTGGGATGCCTCTTGACCAGCTGTTGGAGCATAGAACCCTAGTCTTCCTTGACGATTTAAAGAGATAGATCTTTGATCGAGAATACGAGTATATACCATGCGGCGCATTAATTCTTGAAGCTGTTCATCTGTTAAATTCGGCATTGCAGCTTCATTTACGACTTCGCCTTCTTCATTTAATATTTGGAATGTTTGAAATTGTTCCTCCGCTGCTTGGAGCGACTTTTTTACATCCAGCGGGGCTTTTTGAGTTTTCGAAGCCATCTTGGACATCTTCCTTTCTATACAAATAAAATAATTTCCACTAAATTAGGTTGCCCAAAAATCGATAATAAGCATACCTATTCTCATTTTATAACTGTATTAATATTTTTCGCCAAAAACATTAATACAATAACCGCATACCTTATTGAGTTTACCTTATTCATTAAAACCCGTCAAATACTAAGTTTATTAATTTTTCATCATAGTTATTATTATTAAGTTTTTAACTAATTTGTTAAACTGTATTAATAAATAAAAACACCTGTTATATAAAATTCATTTTTTTTATTGATTGTTATAATATAGAAATAGCTAATAATGTTTGATAGACTATTGTAAACTTTAGCTTTTATGGTTATAAGGGAGTGTACGTTATGTTGACAATGGATGATATTATTCGGGATGGGCATCCAACACTGAGAAAAGTGGCATCGGAAGTTCCTATGCCTCCTACAGAGGAAGATAAACAAATACTTTCCAGTCTATTAGAATATGTAATCAACAGTCAGAATAGTGAGATTGCCTCTAAATATGGTTTACGTCCTGGAATTGGTTTAGCGGCACCACAAATAAATGTATCAAAAAGAATGATCGCCGTTCATTTAACAGACGAAAAAGGCCAGCTTATTAGCTATGCGCTATTTAATCCTAAAATAATTAGTCATTCAGTAGAGTTAGCCTATTTAACCTCAGGTGAAGGCTGTTTGTCAGTAGATGAACCAATTCCCGGCTATGTTCCGAGATACGCAAGGATAACTGTAAAAGGATATAATTTGGAGGGACAAGAAGTAAAAATTAGATTGAAGGGGCTTGCTGCTATTTGTTTTCAGCACGAAATTGACCATTTAAATGGAATCATGTTTTATGATCATATTGATAAAAATGACCCGTTCAAGCCAATTGAAGGTGCTGTGCCAATAGAAAGATAATAAGGTCGGTCCCATTGTACAGGGTCGGCTTTTTTATGGCAATTTGATTCCATCATTAACCATGAAAAATTCAGCTTTTATACCATATAATAATAGTAAAAAAGTTGAACTAAAAAATTTTATTTATCTCCCAATACTGGCTTTACTTTGGACAAGGATTGTTTAAAATAAGAAGTAAGGAGATGATCCACTATGTTAAAGAAGCTACGAAAAAAGCTCTTAAATCAGTGGAAAGATTTACTTAGAAAAAAATCAATTGCCTAAACTAATAATTTTGAGCCCTTCATACTTGCGAAGGGCTCCTTCATTATTGTAAATTGTTGAAACAAACATCAATTTAATCTAGAAAATAAATGAAAAAATGGTCTATGTTATATATAATAGAAAAAGTTATGTAAAAATTAAGGAGCGAATAGTAATGATATTTAAAGTGTTTTACCAAGAAAACGTTCATGAAGTTCCAGTAAGAGAAAAGACAAAAACTCTTTATATTCAGGCGGAATCAGTAAGGGAAGTATATTCTAAACTCGCCGACAAAAAAATCAATATTGAATATATACAAGAAATAAAAGGTGCCCATTTAGAATATGAACAACAAAATAAAAACTATAAAGTATTGGAGATATGATAATATATGAAATTTGTTAAGAATGATCAAACCGCTGTTTTTGCCTTGGGAGGCTTGGGCGAAATCGGCAAGAATACTTACGGGGTACAATTTCAAGATGAGATTATTTTAATTGATGCCGGAATAAAGTTCCCCGAAGATGAATTATTAGGTATTGATTATGTTATACCTGACTATAGCTATTTAGTTAAAAACGCGGAAAAAATTAAAGGTTTATTTGTTACACATGGGCACGAAGACCATATTGGGGGCATTCCCTATTTATTACGTGAAGTCAATATTCCCATTTATGGTGGAAAACTTGCTCTTGGGTTAATTAAAAACAAATTGGAAGAACACGGTCTCCTTAGAAATGCAAAATTAATTGAAATAAAAGAAGATGATGTCATCAAATTCCGGAAGACATCGGTAACATTTTTTAGAACTACTCATAGCATTCCAGATTCATATGGGATCGTGGTAAAGACACCACCTGGGCAAATCGTACATACCGGTGATTTCAAATTTGATTTTACTCCTGTTGGTGAACCGGCGAACTTAACAAAAATGGCAGAGATAGGAAAAGAAGGCGTTTTATGCTTATTATCTGATAGTACAAACAGTGAAATACCTGAGTTCACCATGTCAGAACGACGTGTAGGGGAAAGCATCCATGATATTTTCCGTAAAGTTAGTGGAAGGATTATTTTTGCCACTTTCGCTTCCAATATTCACCGGCTCCAGCAGGTAACAGAGGCAGCTATAATGAATGGCCGGAAAATTGCTGTCTTTGGCCGAAGTATGGAAGCAGCAATCAATATTGGACTTGATTTAGGTTATATTAAGGCACCAAAAGATACCTTTGTTGATGCAGGACAAATCAATCGACTTCCTGCTCATAAGGTGACTATCCTTTGTACAGGAAGCCAAGGTGAGCCTATGGCCGCATTGTCTCGTATTGCTAATGGCACGCATAGACAAATTCAAATCATCCCTGGAGACACGGTTGTATTTTCTTCCTCACCTATTCCAGGTAATACAATTAGTGTCAGCCGAACGATTAACATGTTGTTCAAGGCAGGTGCTGAGGTCATCCACGGTAAATTAAGTGATATTCATACCTCCGGGCATGGCGGACAAGAAGAACAAAAACTAATGCTACGGTTAATGAAACCAAAGTTCTTTATGCCAATTCACGGGGAATATCGTATGCAAAAAATGCATGCCAAATTGGCTGTTGACTGTGGTGTAGAAGAAGAAAATTGCTTTATCATGGATAATGGTGAAGTTTTAGCCCTCTCTGAGAACTCTGCACAAGTTGCAGGAAAAATCCCTTCTGGTTCAGTGTATATTGATGGAAGCGGCGTAGGAGATATTGGTAATATTGTTCTGAGAGATCGAAGAATCCTTTCTGAAGAAGGATTAGTAGTTGTTGTTGTAAGTATTAATATGAAGGAATTTAAAATTGCATCCGGTCCAGACATTATTTCAAGAGGATTTGTTTATATGCGTGAATCTGGCGACTTAATCAATGATGCTCAAAACTTAATTAGTAAGCATCTTAATAAAATAATGGAACGGAAAACCAGTCAATGGTCAGAGATCAAAAACGAAATTACGGATACACTCGCACCTTTCCTCTACGAAAAAACAAAACGTAGACCTATGATTTTACCAATAATAATGGAAGTATAATATGAAAAAGAGAAGCGAAAGCTTCTCTTTTCTCATATTTACACCATTACTTTCTTCTCAAAACGATCAATATCGTAATCGTTTCCGATTACAATTAAAACATCATTCTCACGTATTACCTCTGTTGCTTGTGGAGAAACTATGATATCTTCTCCTCTTTTAATGGCCACAATGTTTAAGCCATATTTCTTACGAATATCTAAATCAATGATCGAATGGCCGCTAAGCTTGCCATTTGCAACAATTTCAACAATGCTATGTTCATCAGAAAGCTCAAGATAATCAACAACATTACTTGATGTCATGTTATGAGCTATTCTTTTTCCCATATCTCTTTCCGGATGTACAACATGGTCGGCGCCAATTTTCGTTAACACTTTTTCATGATAATCGTTCTGAGCCTTTGCTGTTATACAAGCTACTCCCAATTCCTTTAAAATTAATGTAGTTAAAATACTCGATTGAATATCATCTCCAATCGCAACAATCACATGATCAAAATTTCGGATTCCCAAACTTTTTAACACCTTTTCATCCGTTGAATCTCCAACCGCTGCATGAGAAGCAATCATGGCAAATTCATTTACTCTTTCTTCGTTTTTATCAATGGCCAGCACTTCCATACCTTCAGCGGTCAATGTACGGCATATACTTCCTCCAAATCGGCCTAGTCCTATTACTGCGAAACTTTTTTTCAAGAAAACTCCCCCTAAACGCACATGATCATAGACCACTAACAGTATAACAGCCCATTTATAAAAAAACAGGCGAAGATATAATTAATGTGAATTAACTACGATTCCCTTTAAATGAAAGGTATTTTATTAGCATATTTACTGCTACTTCTATGCCTCCTTCATCTGGGTTTAATTTGGCATGATGTAATCCATAAGGAGAATGTACTCCTAGCCAGAACATAAACCCAGGAATCTCTTTTAGCATATAGCCAAAATCTTCTCCTGTCATTGCCTCCTTGCATTCGATAACTTGCACATCAGCTAATCTTCGACTGAAATCCATAAACTCCTTCGTCAATTCTTCATTATTGTAAACTTGATGATACATAGAACCATAATCAATGGTTGCTTCACATTCAAAACCTATTTCGATTCCTTTAACCAATGCTTCAATTCGGTGCTTCACTTTTTGCATCGATTCTTCGGATAAAGTTCGTATAGTCCCTTCAAGCCTTGCATTTTCAGCAATTATGTTTTGTACTGTTCCCCCGGTAATTTTCCCGACGGTAATCACAGCACTATCTAACGGATCTATATTTCTAGCAATGATAGTTTGCAGCTGATTAACCAATGTGCAGGCAGCAATAACCATATCGTTTGTTTGATGAGGATAAGCAGCATGTCCTCCTTTTCCCTTTAAATCAATAAATAGTTCAGACGTATTGGCAAATAACAGTCCTTCCTTGATAGCGATTGTACCTACGGGATATTCCGGAGCAATATGAAGTGCAATAATCATGTCAGGCATCCATTCGCGCATTTCCTCTGATTTTAGCATTGGATCCGCACCGCCAGGTCCCTCTTCCGCAGGTTGAAAAACGAATAATAAATCGTCATCAATAGGATTTTGTGAAAAATAAGTAAGTACTCCAAGGGCAATACTCATATGAAGATCGTGGCCACAAGCATGCATTCGCTCTTGATGGACGGAAGTGAACGGAAGTCCTGTTTCCTCTGTAATAGGCAAACCATCCATATCTGTTCTATAACCAATGATTTTACTTGGATTCATTCCATGTACCTTAACGAATATACCCGTTTTCCATGTTTTAATGGAAAGTCTTTCTTGAGGCAAGGAGCGGATATAATTCAATAAGTAAGCCTGTGTTTTAAACTCTTGAAACCCAAGTTCTGGGATTTGATGAAGATCGCGGCGTATTTTAATTAAATAATCCATTTTTTTCTCCCTTCAAAAAGAAGCGTGGAGTGGCTCCACGCTTTCAATATAAATTATAATTGACGTAATTCTTGCATGATTTCTGTCTTAGATTTAGTTTTTTCATCAATATCTTTAATTTTTCTCGCTGGTGTTCCTGCAACAACTGTATACGGTGCAACATCTTGAGTAACAACTGCTCCTGCAGCAACTACGGCCCCTTTTCCTACAGTTACTCCCTCTAATACAACAGCATTCGCACCAATCATCACATCATCTTCAATAACAACCGGCTTTGCAGAAGGAGGCTCGATTACCCCTGCCAAAACAGCTCCTGCACCAATATGGCAATTTTTACCTACAGTTGCTCTTCCACCGAGAACAGCACCCATATCAATCATTGTTTTTTCGCCAATCACTGCTCCAATATTGATAACCGCTCCCATCATAATGACAGCATTATCACCAATTTCAACTTGATCGCGAATAATCGCACCAGGTTCAATTCGAGCATTAATATGCTTCATATCTACTAATGGAATCGCTGAATTTCTACGGTCATTTTCAACAACATAATCTTCAATTTTTGATTTATTTTCTTCTAAAATAGGATTAATTTCAGACCATTCACCAAACAATATGCCTGTGTTGCCATTAATAAAGGCTTTTGTATTGGTTCCAAAATTAATACCATCTAAATCTCCTTTTAAATAAACCTTAACCGGAGTAGATTTTTTACTGTTTTGGATATAAGAAATAATTTCATATGCATCCATTTTTATAGCCCCCTATTCATAACTAAAAAATACTTTAACAAACAAAAAGAATGAAAACAAGTAAAATTACTATATTTAAGTTAAGATTCAGAAATATATTCCTTAATTACTTCGACCAATGCTTGTACTTGTTTTAATTGAAAGGCAGATTCATATCCAAGAAGCCAGGTATCCCTCTTTAAGGGCTCTCCATTTTCATTAACAAGGGGAATTTTATAAATTTCTCTTTCCGCTTTTGTTAAAGTTATACCAGGCAAAATGGCATAACCAATGCCGTTAAAGGCCATTTGCTTACATGTTTCTATTTGATCCACTACAATCGTCCGCCTTGGAGAGGTATTAAAATTTCGCATCCACCAGTCCTGTATTTCCTGGTAATAATTTGAGTCACTTTTGAATTGAATAAAAGGTCGGTCCGTTTCAAGCAATTGCTCTGGTTTTGTATCCTCCCTGTCAACTAGAAAAAGAGGATCAGCAAATAAGTGTACTTTAACCCCTTTCCAATCAGGAGTGCCCCGAATAATTCCAATATGTACCTGATCATCATACAAACTATTTAATATCTCACTACTCCATCCAGTAACTAGTGAAATCTTGACTTGTGGATATTTATTCACGAACTTTTTTAATACTTGAGGAAGCCAATTTTGCCCGACAATTGAAGCTACTGCAATTTTTAATGTTCCTGACACACCATCCTGGAGGGAATAAAGAGTTTCCCTAACTTTTTCCTGCTTTTTTAATACTTCATTTACGAAAGCAATCACATGCTCCCCCGCTGGCGTTAGTGACAAGCCCTTTTGTGAACGAATAAATAATTTTGCTCCCCATTCCTTTTCAATTGTTTGAAGGCGCTGTGAAAGTGCAGGTTGAGAGACGAACAGACGCTCAGAAGCTTTACGCATATTCATCTCCTGTGCGAGTACGGATAGCAATTGAAATTCAGAGATTGATGACAAACTCTCCCCTCCTAACTACTAGTTTGAGCAGTAGCATTTTTCTTTTTTGGAATAAAACATATGAATAGCAAACTAACGATTGCAAACGTCAATACAACATAATAAACAGTGTGCAACGAGATTGTTAATCCATCCTGCAAAATATTTCGAGTTGCTTCTGTTAATGCTGTCCGTTCCTCTTCTTTTAATAGAATATTTGCATCATCTGCTGTTAATGATGTAGCCTTTTCAGCGAAATAATGGTTTAAACGATTGTTAATAATCCCACCTAATAATGCGGCACCAATTGTATTGCCTAGATTTCGCATAAACATATTCGCAGCTGTTGCAATCCCTCTTTGTTCCCAGCCGACTGTACTTTGAATGGAGACAATAAAAGCCGTTGAAGTTAGTCCCATTCCTATACCAGTCAAAAATGATCCGGTTGCAGCCCATAAAGGCCCTGAGGAAGCATTCATCGTCACAAAGGCAAGACTACCAATTATTAAAAATCCGCCTCCTATCAATAAAGTTTTACGATTCCCAATGGTAATAAGCATCCGTCCGGAAAGGGTTGAGGCAATGGGCCAGCCAATGGACATCATTGTTAATGTAAAACCAGCTACAATTGGTGTTTGTTCCATTACCCCTTGAACAAATGTTGGTAAGAAACTAGAGATTCCAATCAGCATAATTCCTGTTGTTAACGAAGTGATATTAGCTATAAATATTGACCTTTTTTGCCAAATAGAGAAAGGCATTACCGGCTCACTTGCCCTACCTTCTTGTATGACAAAGGCGATAAATGTTATGAGTGCTAAAACTAATAAAGAAATAATTTGCCATGAACCCCAAGGCCAATTGCTGCCACCCTCAACTAAAACAAACATAATGGAAGAAACGGTAATCGTTAATAAAATCGCTCCTACATAATCGATTTGATGTTTCTTTTTGTTAATATTTTCATGCAAAAACAACCAAATCCCTGCCAGTGATAATATTCCTAGTGGAATGTTGATCCAAAAAACATATTTCCAGGATATGTACTGAACTAATAATCCTCCAACTGCAGGTCCAGTAATGGCAGAAATTCCCCAAACACTGGAAAGATAGCCCTGAATTTTTGCTCTTTCTTCAGCCGTATAAATATCTCCTACAATGGTAGTGGCTATTGGCATAACGGCTCCTGCACCAAACCCTTGGATAAGTCGAAAAATGACTAGCATTTTCATCGATGTAGCCAAACCACAAAGAAGCGAACCAATTAAAAATATTAAAATCCCAATAGTAAGTATGGGTTTACGACCAAATAAATCAGAAAGTTTACCGTAAATTAACACAGTTACTGAATTCATCAACAAATAGGCAGAAAAAACCCAACTATAAAGAGTAAATCCTCCCAAATCCGCTACAATTGCTGGCATCGCTGTAGAAACAATGGTAGCCTCAACAGCCCCCATAAACATAGCTAACATCACAGAGGCTAAAACAAGAGTTTTTTTTGTTTGCTTTATTGGTAAGTTCATTGTGGAAAAATGTTTTTTTCTTTCACCCAATATGAACACCTCTTTTCGTAAAAAATACAACCCCCGATTGGGGGTATTAAAATATCATTATTTTACTTTCAATCGTTTAATTCTTGTGTTTATTTGATTTAATACTGTACTACGCGGCAAGATTCCTGCAAAAAATCCATCTTCCGTTTCTACACAAAGAAATGGATGATTAACTAATAAATCTAAACAGTTTGGAAATGGATCAGACTGTTTTACCCGTGGAATTGACTTTTTCATTACTTCTTCCACACGCTTTTTTTCAAGTTGTTCAAATTCTATACGTTCAAGGCCAAGAATAGAGTCCATGATAATAGGTGTACTGATCAATCCATGCAACTTATAGGAAGGGTCTAATACAGGTATTGCCGTATAACCACTCTTTGTTAATACTAACAGTGCATGTTCGAGATTATTACCAATTTGAACATGGGCAACTCGTTCTGAAGGTATCAATAATTCTTTTATTGTTAATTTCAGAATTTCTCCGCTAGGAAAATTCATCATCACCGAAAACTCCTCATGTACGTATTTATCATAATTATTCTAACACAGTTTTCCGTTATCTGTATAATTATATAAAGACTGAGGATATAGGACATTGTAAATATATTGTAATTAATTATTGGAGAAGAAGGGTCGGAGATAACGGTGGGAATATTGGGCATTTACACTCCCTCAAGCACTAAAGGGTTAAAAAACTCCTAGAAAAGAAATACATCGAGGTCGTAATTTAACAGCAAAAATTAACACTAGCTATATAAAAATAGGAACCATGATGGCTCCTATTGTATTAAATCGAAAATTTCAATGGTGATCATATCAATATTATCGAATTGATATCGTTTTGGCTTTTCCTTTTCATAATAAACTTCCAATTCGAAGGTTTCGGTTTTAGGATGAAAAGTTACTTGACACTTTCTTTCTCCATTTACTTCGAAATAACGCTGAGACGGTTCACCACTTGCAGACTGCTCCTGTAGGTTTTTTAACCTTGTTAATATACCTTGAAGCTGTGACATTCGCTCCTACTCCTTTCAAACACTAACAAACTTCTATGTTTTAGGTTTCACATTTGACATGTTTCTATCCTTATGGATTAATTTCACAATATGATATATAACTGTTGTACATGCCAATATTACAAGGATAAATTAATGAAGTCTTTTTGTCCAAGCAAAAATAAAAATTAGGCCATATTTTTTTTCAAATTTACATAAAAAAAAGGACTCCTACATGAGGAGACCTGTTAATAAAAGGAAACAGCGACAAAAAGAATGATAAAGAGGACTAATGCAAAAAAGATTCCATAAGAAAGGAAAATAGGATTTCTTGTGTAAACATTTTTTTGAATCGAATTTGCTATTTGTGTATCCATTTCCCCCTCTACCACCTTTTGTTGTCTACCCGCAACAAGTGTATAAATAAGGGAAATCAGCAAAATACCAACAATTAATATAGCCAAGGTTAACTCAAAAAGATTCATGAGCTTCTTACTCCTTTTTCATTGGATATATCTTTACAGTTCCACCCAATGAATCATTCTATTCAGGAGCATTCTTACAGTAAGGATTCATGTTCGAAGAGATATTGATATGAAATATCAATAAATAAATATTCATTACCGTTCATTGGAAACGAAAAAGTTCTTATCGTTTCACCGGTTTCAATATCACAATATAAATCGGATAATATTCCCTTTCGGTCATTTCGCATCTTTATAATGTTTTCTAAAAAATATGGCCTCCAGCTCCAATTTTTGTGAATATACTCATTTTGAATGTGCCAACCATCAGATTCCTTAAATAAGTTTGCAGATTTTTGAAAGCCATCATCATCACAAATATACATCCGAAAGGCAATGTGATCTAGTTCTTTCCCTAATGCAAAAAGTAGTTCCTCATAGCTTGATTTTTTGTTTTTAGTGACAATATCTTGCACTTTTGCATGAAAAAATTCAGCAGTAGTATAAACGGCTTCCAGTTTTCTTTTTTCATACAAAATAAAATCATGGAATTTTTCCTTCAGCCGGTCCTTTAGCAAATCTCCCTCAATGAAATCAGCAACAGGGGGATGTAAATAATACCCTTGATAATAGCGCCCTCCATTTTTCCATGCAAATTGCATTTGATAACTCATTTCTATATTTTCAAATAATAATGTTGCACCGATCTTTCTAGCCAAAAGTGAAATTGCATAAAGAACATCATTAAAGCTTGTGCCGGTTGAAGTTGATTTTAAAGCTTCTAAATTAATTTTTAATATATCGGGTTCAATTTGACCTATTCGTTCAAAAAAATGACTTTCACTTTCTAGTCTTGCAATCGCCACTTTAATACCATATGTCCGATAATATTGTAACAAGTTATCGAATTGAGCCAAATCACCTTTAAAATTATGATCTGAAACTTCCAATACAATACGATTCAATGAAAGGCCTTTTTTTTCAAATTCCAACACTTCCTGCAGAAAGGGTTCACCATGTCCATACATTAACAAATCAGCATTTCTATTCAAAAAAATAGAAACTTCTTCATCGAGTTCAAGTATTTTTTCCAAGGCTTTTTTTACTAAAAGCAAGTCCACTTCATATTTATATTCTTCTGGGATTTGATCATCTTGAAAAAAAGGTCCTAAACTTATAATCGAATCACCAGATTCATATCTGCCTAAAACTTCATAACCAATCACTCTCTGTGTATCGGCACTAAAAATCGGCTGATAGTACGGAACAACATTGCCAAGATTTGAGAGGATATCCAAGGCATCCATCCAGGTACCTCCAATTAACATTTTTATTATTATACCATACGCTAACCTCTAGCTGCTTGTTCAAGCATATGTATAACGGTTCCATTAAAAGTTTATAAGCAGTTTCACTTGCAATCATTGGGGAATTTCATGAAAATATAAGAAAGGATTGAACACCCGCTTATTGGTTTACAAGTAGGAACGCTTGGACTGAGGTAAGGGATCACAGAAAGCGCAAAAATGCCGTATCATCAAATTAACTGTAGGTTGGTAAATAGCATGCCGAAAAAACAAACAAGGAGAATGTTTTTAAAACGGATATTTAGTTCATTATTAACTTTGCTTGGCTTAGGTTCAGGCGGGTATATCTACGCAAATCGAATTGAACCCTTCTTACTTGAAATTGTGCACATGGATATGAAACACCCTCTAATTCCTCAAAGCTTTGCTGGTAAAAAAATTGTTCAATTTAGTGACACCCATCTTGGATTTCATTATAGTCTTCAGCAGTTTAAAAAATTGGCCAAAACTATTAACAACTTAGGCCCAGATATCATATTTTTTACCGGTGATTTAATGGACGAGCCCAATAAATATTCTGAAATTAACCAACTTGTACCTATTTTACAAAGCTTGCATGCCCCACTTGGAAAATTTTGTATTTACGGCAATCATGATCATGGGGGATACGGATCAGAAATCTATCGTAATGTGATGGAAACAGCAGGCTTTCAATTGCTCTTAAATCATTCAACATCAATATCATTGAACAATTTTAGCAGAATAAATATCATCGGTATCGATGATCGAATGTTAGGAAAACCAGACATACCATTAGCATTAAAAACAGTTACACCCGATCAATTTAATATATTATTGTCACATGCTCCAGACGTTGCAAGTGATGTGTCTCAGTATCCCGTTCATTGGCAACTTAGTGGCCATAGTCATGGTGGGCAAGTTAAAATCCCATTTATTGGTCCACTTGTCATTCCCCCTTTTGCAAAAGTTTACTATGAGGGATTCTATCGAGTTGGAGATGATGAATCATTGTCACTATATGTGAATAGAGGAATTGGAACAACTCGACTCCCGTTTCGTTTTTTATCCAAACCCGAAATCACAGTATTTACATTAAAACCAGAGGGAAATTAAGAAAAGCGAAAGCGCCCTGCCCAGCGGCGTATGGCTTCCTCCCAATAGCCATCGCTTTCAGTCGTGCGATGCTTATACTATCGGCCTTCCTTGTGGTGCTCTCCAACTGAGATATAGGAAATACAAAGAGACGAAGTCAATTCGATAATGTTGACAGATCGTACGCTAGAAATCTTCTTATAGACCATTTGCAAAGAAAAAATATTCATTTATAATCAAAAAAATCCTTATATTAGATAAGGATTTCAGATTGTAGACAAAAGGCATTCCGAATAAGCTTAATTCGAAATGCCTTTTCAAATTTTAAGCAATTTTTGGTCTATATTAACTTTAATTTGACCCCTACGGGGTCAATTATTATACCATTTTTGGACTAGTCCAAGTCCAGTTTGCCAGTTTCTTTAAATTCATTGCAGCAAAAGTAAGCATCGCCTGCATGGACAATTTTTTAAGGCCTCTTAAAGTCGTCCACCGCATACCATGCTTTTCTTTAGCATCAGCAAACACACGTTCAATAGTTTCTTTCCGTTTTGCATATATAATTCGATTCTCTGTTGTATAACGAAGGTGATCTGCTTCCTCTAAATAATCTTCCCAAACATGCCGTTGAATTAATTTTTGATGATTTTGGCTCTGTGTGCATTGAGCTAATAAAGAACAATTCTTACATTTAGTCGGATTAGAGAAATACTGACGATAACCTTCCTTAGTAGTTGTTCTATATTCTAGGACTTGTCCTTCCGGACATATGTAACAGTCAAAATGTTTATCATACACATAGTCATGTTTTCTTAAATAGCTTTTCTTTGTACGTGGGCGTGTATAGGGTAATACAGGTCGTATATTATTTTCTATTAAGTATTGAGCAATGGCGGGTGTTTTATAGCCAGCGTCAGCAGCAACTGCATCAGGCTTTCCACAGTTTTCAATGACCTTTTCAAGCAGGGGTTCAAACATCGTACTATCATGAATATTACCTGGAGTTACAATCGTTCCCAGAATAAATCCATTTCTATCAGCCGCAGCATGAAATGAATAAGCAAATTGTTTTGTGCGCTCATCCTTTACGTAGTAACCACTTTCTGGATCTGTAATACTTTCTTTTATTTCCTTGTTTTCCTCTTTTTTATATTTTTCTGGTGGAAAAGTTTTTTTTCCATGTTTCTCTCGATCACTGTTGATTTCTTCTTGAAGTCGAGCTTCATAGGCTTTTGTTTCTTTACGGACAATTTTCTTTTCGAATTTGTTTATTTGCACTTGCTTTAACATGCGTAGAATCAATAAATACATGTTCAGCACTAATCAACTTTTTATCAGAAGCTTCTATTAGAATGCGGTAGAAGATTTTTTGAAATAGATCTGTATCCTTGAAACGTCTTTCATAGTTTTTTCCGAAGGTTGAGAAGTGGGGGACTTTATCATGAAACCCAAAACCTAAGAACCAACGATAAGCAAGGTTTGTTTCAATTTCTTCAATAGTTTTGCGCATAGAGCGAATACCGAAGGTATATTGAATAAAAGCCATCTTAATTAATACAACAGGGTCAATACTTGGACGACCACGTTCAGATGAATACATATTCTCAACTAATTTATATATAAATGAAAAATCAATAGCAGCTTCTATCTTACGAACCAAGTGATTTTCAGGAACCAGCTGGTCTAAAGTAATCATTTCTAATTGATCTCGATTTACTTGTGTATTTTTAGTAAGCATTTCAATATCACCTCGATATTCTATGACATAATTATACAAAAAATGTCGACAAAATCCTTTAAAAAAGGATTTTGTCGACAGTCTGA
>NZ_JAAFZF010000005.1:0-102381 GCF_010614825.1 Neobacillus sedimentimangrovi | reverse complement strand
ACTAAGTAGGTTATGAAGGGTACTTCACGTATCCATCAGACCTCCCCGGGTAAGAGTGTAATCTTTCCTTCCATCCATCTGCTTCATTTACTCTGTATCACCTTCGGCAGAAAGGGCTTTGTTTTGTCATGCAAACTCACCCAGTAATACCTAGCCTCATATGAAGTTCGTGTTCCTCAGATCGGAAGTTTGCCGCTCGCTTCCTTCAGATTCCGCGTCACCACGGACACCCTTGCGTTAAGCTAACTGCTACTTCTGCCTTCGCAGCTCGGGACTTTCACCCTATAGATTACACCCATGCCGGGCGCACATCAAAAAGCCCGCTGGGTTAGCGGGCTTAAATAATGGTCATTGGACAACCTAATTGTTCAATTGTATTAACATTCTTATTATAAAATATGATAACCTGAGTCTACATGGATATTTTCACCGGTAATTCCACGCGAAAGGTCGCTAAATAGGAATAATGCTGTATCTCCAACTTCTTCAGGTGTAGTTGTTCTACGCAATGGCGCTTTTTCTTCAATTTCCTTCAAAATGGAGTTAAAATCACTTACACCTTTAGCTGATAAAGTTCTGATAGGACCGGCAGAGATTGAGTTCACACGAATATTGTCTTTTCCAAGATCTGCTGCTAAGTAACGGACACTTGAATCCAAGGAAGCTTTTGCTACGCCCATTACATTGTAATTCTTAATGGCACGCTCACCGCCAAGATACGTTAAAGTAACAATGCTGCCACCTTCAGTCATTAAACTGCGAGCTTCCTTCGCTACCGCAGTTAAAGAATAAGAACTAATATTATGAGCAAGCAAGAAACCCTCTCTTGTCGTGTTCAAATATTCTCCCTGAAGCTCTTCTTTATTAGCAAAAGCAATACAGTGAGCAACTCCGTGAATGGTCCCTACTGCCTCTTTAATCTCAGCAAAACATTTAGTAATTGCTTCATCACTCGTTACATCACATGGAAGTACAATAGTTCCCTCCGCTTCTAACGACTCTGCCAATTCACGGACACTGCTTTCTAGCCTTTCTCCTGCATAAGTAAATATTAAACGTGCTCCTGCTTTATGTAAGGAGCGTGCAATTCCCCAAGCAATACTGCGTTTATTTGCTACACCCATTACAACAAATGTTTTTCCGGCTAATGAAAGATTCATAACGAAAAAGTCCTCCTAAAATATATACAAGATATTAGTACTTGGTCCTAATTTTACACTATTTTATTAAAAATGAAAAGTATGTCATCCTAATAAAACCTTTTACTAGCTTCCGAAAACTCCAATTCATTTTTTAACTCATCAACATACTCTTTTGAACCTGTAACAATTAACCGGTCATGCAGTTGCAGTTCAGTATCTCCGTGCGGTACGATGGAATCTTTCCCTCTAAATATCCTGACAAAAATAACGTCCCCTGTAAACGGAAATCTACGTAACGACATGCCATCAAAGGCTTCATTCTTTAAGACAATTTCATAAAGAGCTGTTTCCTGGTTCGTTAATATATTAATAACATGTGGAGATTCGATCATGGCCCGTAGCAATACTTTTGTTGACATAAAAGAACTAAAGACTTCTACGTCATGCTCCTTTAGATTCTGCTCAAACTCAGGGGATTCAATTCTCGCAATGACTCTAGGAACCCCTTTTTCTTTTGCCTTTATAGCAAGGGAAGCATTTAATTCTTGGTCACCAGTTGATAGGACGACAATTTCTGAATCAAACACTCTTGTTTTCTCAATTGTTTCTAATGAATAATCTGGAATCTCCTCAATATCAAAAAGTGAATTCGCAATTTGTTTTTCATCCTTCTTTATTTGTGTATGATACAGAATGGGTTCATACAACCCCGATTTTAATTCTCTTGAAATTGGTAATGTAATTTGATTAGCACCAAGGATAGCAATGGGTATCTTCTTATTGGTAATTTCTTCTCTAGGGAACAGCTTTTTAAAAACAATAGGTGTAAATATGGAAGTAATAACAGCTACCAATATCAATGTTCCCTTCATTTGCTCGGTGATAACCCCGATCCTTTCTCCAATTGTCGCTGCAGCGATGACAAGGGAAAGAGTGGAAGTAAGTAAAAAACTTGAAGCAATTACCGTTTTTGTATCATACCAAAGTTTTAGCAGATAGACTGGAATCAACTTTGATAATAAAAGTCCAATCAACAAAAATGGAATTAAAAGAAGCAGTTTTTTATCACTAAACATGGACCAAATATCTAAATCCACTCCAACCATGACAAAGAAAATTGGAATGAAGAAGCCGTAACCAAAAGAATCAAGTTTATGTACCAACTCTTGATTCGGAGATAGCAATGACACTAATACCCCAGCTAAAAAAGCTCCTAGAATATTTTCTGCTCCAATGGTTTCAGATAAACCAACTAACACGATGATCAATGTGAAGACAGCACGAGTCCCAATTTGAACTGTACCTGTTGATAATGTTTTAATAAAGCTGCGATTTTTTAATCTTTTTCCAACAAAGTAAAGAACAACCCCTGCAGCAAATAAAATCAATAATAACCAAGTATTGCTGCTTCCTGAATCATTTAACGAAACAAAGATGGCAAGTAGTATCATTGTTGCCAAGTCTGCAATAACAGCAATTAATAAAATAATCTGCCCGATGACCGTTTTCATCAAGTGTGCTTCCTTCAATGTTGGAACTACTACCCCTAATGAGATGGTCGAGATGATCAATGTCATTAAAAAGACATTCTCAATAAAGCCAGTTTTTACAAAAATATATGATAAAATGAGGGATAGGACAAAAATCCCCATGAAAATGACCGAGGACACAACAAATGAATTTGGTTCCTTTTTTCCATTAGGTAAGGTTTTACGCCTTTTACTTCTCGAAAACGAGGTGAAATCAATTTCAAGTCCACTTAAAAACATGAGAAAAATAAAACCTAGAGTTGATAAGGTAGACAGCCACATGTCTTCATGAACAATATTAAATCCACTTTTCCCGATGATTAAACCTACAATGATTTCAGCTACCACAACAGGGATGGCATTTAATTTTATACGATGAAGAAGAATGGGAGTTAAAAAGGCCATAGTAACAACTATAAGCAAAGATGTAACTGATACATGCTGATCCATTGTATTCCTCCTTACATAAAGCATTATCGCTTACATTGATTAAAATTATCACATTAACGAAAAATATGGATAAAGGGGGTTATTCCAATGAAAATCGACATCATTGGTGACATTCATGGATGCTTTCAGGAATTAAAGGAACTAACCTCTTTACTAGGCTATAATTGGGACAAAGGGGTACCCCTCCATCCTGAAAACAGAGTACTTGGCTTTGTAGGTGATTTAACCGACCGCGGACCTCAATCACTAAGAGTAATTGAAGTGGTCTGGAAACTTGTTATCGAATATAAAAGAGCTTATTATACACCTGGAAATCATTGCAATAAACTTTATCGTTTTTTCCTCGGGAATAATGTTCAAATCACCCATGGTCTCGAAACAACAGTTGCAGAATATGAATCATTATCCAAACATAAACGGGAATCTATTCGAAAAAAATTTATGACATTATATGAACAGGCCCCTTTATATTTAGTATTGGATAATAATAAGTTAGTTATTGCTCATGCTGGGATTAAACAAGAATTAATTGGTATGAACAATGAAAAAGTAAAAAAGTTCGTTCTTTATGGAGATATAACTGGAGAAAAACATCCTGATGGTTCACCAGTAAGAAGAGACTGGGCTAAAACTTATTATGGCGATTATATAATCGTTTACGGCCATACACCTGTAAAACAACCAAGAATAATAAATAATACCTATAACATTGATACAGGAGCAGTTTTCGGCGGTAGCCTTACAGCTTTAAGGTATCCCGAGATGCAAATTGTCTCCGTTCCTTCTACTATGCCATATATTGAAGAAAAGTTTAAGAAATTTGACTGAATGAACACGCTAATATAGAAAAGGCTGACCCTATGTTTGTGGGTCAGCCACAATTAATTTCAACATATCTTCAGGAAGCGGTGCCGTAAAGATTAGTTTTTCTCGAGTAAATGGATGAGTAAATTGGATTTTTTTACAATGGAGGGCTTGTCGTTTAATAAAAGAAGTGTCTCCTCCATATAAATCATCGCCAAGCAATGGATGCCCTATATAGGACATATGCACTCTAATCTGATGAGTTCTTCCGGTTTCAAGCTTCAACTCAATATGTGTATATTCCCTGAACCGATTAATCACTTGATAATGGGTACAAGCATATTGGCCATCCTCACGTACTTCCCTTTCAATGATACTATCCTCTTTTCTACCAATAGATGCACGAATCGATCCTTTATCGTTAACTATCCACCCGGCTGCCAATGCTTCATATGTTCGATTTATTTCTCTTTTTCGCTGCATCATGCTAAATAAATGATGAACATGACGATGCTTAGCAATTAAAACAATACCCGATGTCTCCCTGTCCAGTCTAGTAACAATATGTGCGGTTGCTTGGAGCCCCATTTTGTTATAATATCCGACAAGAGCATTAGCAAGGCTTCCATTCGGGTGTTCTCGAGATGGAATCGTGTTCATACCAGCAGGCTTTACTACTACGAGGAGAAATTCATCCTCATATATGATATTTAATGGTATGTCCTCACCTTCAAAGCTTGGATTCTCAGGAGGAAAAATAACTTTTAATACATCCCCAGCTATTAGTCGATATCTCACGTTTTCTTCTTTGCCATTAACAAGTATCTTTCCTCCTTTAAACTTAATATCTGTTAAGGCTGTCCTTGAAATTCCAGCATTATGTAAAAACTCCTTTATTAACAAACCACCACTGTTTTCATCAATGTCCCATTGCAAGTAAAAACATTCTGTCATATTCGATGTCCTCTTTTAATCAGCGATAAATGAATCATGCACTCTCTTCCAGAAAGGAAACGGCCGGAAGCGTGCAAATCGAATTTTTTCATCAGGAACTCTAAATTGAATCGACTTGACATCTTTATGGAGAAATGTCAAATGATCGATTGTGATTTGAAAATCAGTTCGATTCACTGGTTTTAACATGCATGTATGATGGGCTGGTAGTATTAGGGGAGAACCTACTGTCCTAAACACCCTGTTGTTTATCGATGCCATTTCGGCAACTTGAATCGCTGATATAGATGGATGGATAATCGCTCCACCTAGTGCCTTGTTGTAAGCAGTACTACCTGAAGGAGTTGATACACAAAGACCGTCACCACGAAAGCGTTCAAAATGTTGTCCTCGTATCTCCACATCCATGACAAGGGTCCCTTCAACACATTTGACTGTTGATTCATTTAATGCTAAATATCTGGATTCCTTCCCAGCATGTGAGTAACGAATGATGACTTCAAGGAGAGGATATTCTACGATCTGATAAGGAGTTTTTGCTATTGCAATTACAAGTTTCTCAATTTCATCTGGTGTCCAATCAGCATAGAATCCCAAGTGTCCCGTATGTATGCCAACAAACGCTGTTTTACTGAGACGACTGCTATATCGGTGGAAGGCATATAATAGTGTTCCATCACCGCCAATTGAAATAACAATATCTGGTTGATCTTCATCATATTTAAGATCAAAATCTAATAAATATGTACGCATTTTATGCATTAAAATATTAGATTTTTGATCCCCTTTTGATGTTATGGCAAATTTCATCATGATATCTCCTTCTACTGTATTGCTTTCAAAAGGTAGTCAGTGAAATGAGATTCGACTTTCATTTATTTCCTTCTTGTGCCGATTCCTTCTTTCTTGTAAAAAAGGCTTGTGCTTCTTGAATTTCTCCGCGAATTAAAGACATTTCCTCATCCAGGCGAAATGCTGCTTCTGCTGCCCTTTGCAGTCGCATTTTTATATCTGAAGGAAAATCACCTTTGTATTTGTAATTAAGAGAATGCTCAATTGTTGCCCAAAAATTCATTGCCAGTGTTCTAATTTGGATTTCTGCGAGAATTTTCTTTTCTCCGTGTATCGTTTGTACAGGATAACTGATCACTACGTGATAAGACCGATATCCGCTTGTTTTTTTGTGAGAAATATAGTCCCTTTCCTCAACAATCTCAAAATCATTACGGATTCTTAATAAGGATACAACTTTATGAATATCATCCACAAACTGACACATGATTCTTAGCCCGGCAATATCTTGCATTTCCTCTTCCAATTTATCCAAGGGGATCCCTTTTTGTTTTGCCTTATCCAAAATACTGGCTATTGGCTTCACTCTCCCAGTCACAAATTCAATTGGTGAATGTGTCGAATCAAGTTCAAATTGCCCCCTCATACCTTTTAATTTAACTTTAAGTTCGTCAACCGCCTGTTTATAAGGAGCTAAAAATTGATCCCATTGCTTCATGACTCCACCTCATTGCTACTTATTAAAAAATGCTTTCAATTTTCTCAACCATTGCTTTCCCATAGTTGGTATTTCCTTTAATATTGCTAATGATATATTCCAATTCTTCAAGGAAATGAGTCAGTTCCATTTCTATTTCCCCGTTTGTAAGCACTACCTCCATGTTATGAACGTGAGCCTCCTTTAATGAGCCCCATATTGGTTCTGGTATGACAACATATGTATAGTCCTCTGAATTCTCCAATAAATAAATGAAGGAGAAATGATCAGAATCAACAAGAATTTGTCCTCCTGGATTTAGATCACTCAATGATTCGGATACTTCCAAAAAAAGTTTATTTTCAATAATTTTTGCATCTGTAACGTTTAACCTTTTCTTCATCTTTTTACCTCCATCTTTACTCTACTATTTTAGCATAATCTTTTCCATTCTCCCAAAGATTGAAGTTCTAATAATATTTGCGATAATAAAAATACAGGATGGTTGAAAGGAAGAATATCGAATGAGACAAAATATTGAAATTGAATTTAAAAATATATTGACAAAAAAGGAATATATAAGGCTTCTAAAAGCATTTGATATAAAAGAAGAGCAGATTTTTTCCCATGAAAATTATTATTTTGATACTCCCAATTTTGACTTAAAAAAGGTTGGATCGGCATTAAGAATCCGAAAAAAACAAGAATGTTTTGAGTTAACATTAAAACAGCCTTCCAATCTTGGACTGCTAGAAACAACCCAAACGTTAACTAGAGAAGAAGCCATTCAAGCCATACAATATAACCAACTTCCTTCTGGGGAAATAAAAGACATCATTGAGGAACTCAAAATTCCTTATTCAAATTTCGTTTACTTCGGCCTCCTTAAGACAAATAGGGTTGAAATAAATTATCTAAATGGATTACTTGTTCTTGACCACAGCTCTTATTTGGGAAAAGAAGATTTTGAAATCGAATTAGAGGTAGATAACTATTCAGAAGGCAAAGAAATTTTTAAAAAGCTACTTCAGTATTACGAAATTCCTATAAGAAAAACAGAGAACAAAATTCAACGCTTTTATAATCAAAAACATCATAAAGGAACAACATCCTAATCCTTATTTAATGCAATTCATTTGAGATATAAAAAGAGCATTGATACAATAGAGAAAACTCAAGATGGGAATCATTTTAATTTAACACTTTAACAATATATTATTGACTTAAGAATTTATTCGAACGATTTGACTGAAATATAAAGTTGGAAGAGGAGTTGTCAACATGATTGAGAAAAAACTTACACCTTTTGAGGCTATCGGGGAAGAAACTCTTCATAATCTTATTGACAATTTTTATGGCCTTGTTGCACAACATCCTGATCTGGCTCCACTTTTCCCAGATGATTTTTCAGAGATTGCGCGTAAGCAAAAGCAATTTTTAACGCAATATTTAGGTGGACCACCGCTTTATACCGAAGAACATGGACATCCAATGTTGCGCGCACGCCATCTTCCTTTTCCAATTACCCCGACTCGAGCAAAAGCCTGGCTTACTTGCATGTCTCAGGCAATGGACAAGACAGGATTGCAAGGTCCATTAAGGGATGAATTTTATTCTCGACTATATCTGACCGCTCACCATATGATCAATACTCCCGATGATAAAGAAATTACAGGTGAAGATCGTGAATAATTTCTGGGACCCAAGTTCGAAAAACCGTTGCCACGGTACAGAGAAAAAACCAATTGAAATTTATTTGTTTATTGACCCGTTATGCCCCGAATGCTGGGCACTAGAACCAATATTGAAAAAACTGCAAATTGAATATGGACGATATTTCTCATTAAAATATGTACTAAGTGGAAATTTAGCAAACCTAAATCTCTCCAGGAAAAAAAATTATGAAAATATCGCCGATATTTGGGAGAAAACAGTAAGTAGATCAGGGATGTCTTGTGATAACCGAATCTGGTTTGAAAATCCTGTAGACGCCCCTTATTATGTATCCATTGCGATAAAAGCTGCGCAACTCCAAGGAAGACGAGCGGGAACCCGTTTTTTGAGAAAAATTCAAGAGCGATTATTTTTAGACAAGCAAAATGTATCCGATATGAATATTTTGAAGGAATGTGCCGCCAAGGCGGGGCTTGATGTTGAAGAGTTCGCCAATGATATGCATTCTGAAAGTGCATCGAAAGCTTTCCAATGTGATTTAGAAATTACATCAGAAATGGATGTTCAAGAAATTCCAACACTTGTATTTTTTAATGAAAATGTGGAGGAAGAAGGTATTAAAATTACAGGAATTTATCATTATGAAATATATGAACAGATTTTGGAAGAAATGTTGACCGAAAAGCCAGTCAAATCACCACTTCCCCCATTGGAAACATTTTTAAAAATATTTAAATTCGTTGATTCAAAGGAAATTGCAGTAATCTACAATATGACTATTCCTCAAATAGAACGAGAGCTCAAGAAATTACTATTAAAACAAGTGGTGGCTCAAATTCCAGCAAAATACGGTACATTTTGGAGATACATTAAAGATGATGAGTAATATTAGTTAAATATCACCTAATGTGTTTAGGGAAAAAATTTTATTAAAAAAATGCCTTGCAGTATAACTGCAAGGCATTTTTTTAAATACGAACAAAGGGGATGGGAGAAATTTTTCACGGTCAAACAAAGGGGTATATGTTTGTTGTGATCAACTTCACGTATTTAATATAGCACGGTAATGTAAAAGTGACAAGAAGTTTGTGCTTCATTTCACATAATTGTCAAATATTCATAAAAGTATTCAATTCACAATACAAATAATGTAAGGATGTACCATTTTATGAAAAGGGGCATTATTACCTTGAAAAAAATCACATTACCATTAATGATTCTCTTTTTTGTCATTGCCTTTTTTCTTCATATTTTGGCTCTACTGAATATCTTTCCAATAATCATAAGTGTACCACTATTGTTCCTTGCAATTCTCATTCCCATTGTCTTTATTAATAACCGAAAAAGATTTAAAGGATTTTAAAAAGGATGGTACTTTAAAAGCACCATCCTTTTTAATTATGATAATAGTTGCTCTAATTCATTTAATTTTTCTTCAAAAACTTTACATGCATTTTTAATTGGTTCAGCACTTGTCATATCTACACCAGCTTTTTTCAACACCTCAATTGGATAATCCGAACTTCCAGCACTCAAGAAATCGATATAACGTTTGACTGCTGGTTCTCCTTCTTCTAAAATCTGCTTGCTTAAAGCAGTTGCCGCACTATAGCCAGTGGCGTATTGATAAACATAGTAATTATAATAAAAATGAGGAATACGTGCCCACTCTAAACCGATCTCTTTATCAATAATAATATCCTCTTCACCGAAATATTTTTTGTTTAAATCATAATACATTTCAGTTAGTAAATCAGCGGTTAATGCTTCATTATTTTGCGCTTTTTGATATATGAGATGCTCAAATTCCGCAAACATCGTCTGCCGGAATACAGTACCTCTAAACCCTTCCAAATAGTGATTGAGTAAATAGATTCGTTTTTGCTCATCATCAATTGTTTTTAACAGGTAATCATTCAACAATGCTTCATTACATGTGGAAGCAACTTCAGCCACAAAAATCGAATAATTTCCATAAGGATATGGCTGTGTCTTCCTAGTAAAGTAGCTATGAACTGAATGGCCGAATTCGTGTGCTAGTGTAAAAAGATTATTAACATTATCCTGCCAGTTCAGAAGAATATACGGATTTGTTCCGTAGGCACCAGAAGAATACGCTCCACTCCGCTTACCTTTGTTTTCATAAACATCCACCCAACGGTTTTCAAATCCTTCCTTTAAGACCTTCGAATATTCTTCTCCTAAAGGTGCTAAAGCTTTAATGACAAGATCCTTAGCTTCCTCATACTTTATTTCCATTTTTACATCTTTCACTAATGGCGTGTATAAATCATACATATGCAGTTCATCGACGCCTAACACTTTTTTCCTCAGTTTTACATAACGCTGTAATAAATGAAGATTTTCATTTACCGTATTGACTAAATTATCGTAAACTGATTCGGGAATGTTATTAGCTGACAATGCTGCATGTCTGGCAGAATGATATTTGCGTATTCTTGCATTAAAATTATTCTTTTTAACATTCCCGCTTAGGGTACTGGCAAACGTATTTTTAAAATCACCATATGTTTTATATACCGCTTGAAATGCTTCTCGTCTAACGCGTCGATCTTCACTTTCTAAGAAACGGATATATCTGCCATGAGTAATCTCAACTTCGTTCCCATTTTCATCCTTAATAGAAGGGAACTGCAAATCAGCATTATTTAACATGCCAAACGTATTACTAGAAGCATTCATTACCTCCCCTGCTTCCGCCAATAGTGCCTCCTGCTCAGCAGATAAAATATGCGGCCGCTGAAGATTAATTTCTTCTAGGGAATGTTCGTAGAGCTTTAGTTCTGGCTTTTCATTTAAGAAATTTTTCAACTTAGTCTCATCAATAGATAGTATTTCTGGAACAATAAAGGCAAACTGGCTAGCTGCCTGTGAATAAAGATTTTTCATCCGGTCATCTAAACTTTGATAAAATGAGTTTGTGGTATCTTGGTCATATCTCATATGTGAATATGTATAGAGTTTACCAATCCGTTCAAATAGCTGATCTTGAAATTGTAAGGCATTATAAAGGGTCTCTGCACTTTCACCAAGTCTACCCTCGAATTCTTTAATCCCTGTGATTTTGCTTTTTACCTCGTGAAATTCTTTTTCCCATTCTTCGTCACTTGCAAAAATATCTTCTAATCTCCATGTATATTCAACAGGGATTTCACTTCTTAGCGGCAGTGACTTTGCTGCAGTTTCATTGGCCATTCTGAATCCTCCATTTCCTTAGTATCACGAAAAATTTTATTATATTTAATATTCTTCTTAGGATGCCTATTTCCTTTTTTCATGTAGGAAATTTTATTGCGGCATATTCTATATTATACCCAAAGCCTTATATATTCCTTTAAAAAAATCCTGTGCCTCTTTTTTCTCTTCCTCAGTGGTGGGGATGATTATTTTTCGTTTAACTTGACATGTGGTGTCTCCAGTACGAATGAAAATATTAAGTTTGATTAATTCTCTAAAATACTCCATGACTGGTACCATTGGATTAATCTCATTTAACTGCGGAAGTTTCCTTATAACAATCTCATTTCTTTTCATTCTTTTATTCACGTGAAATTGTATTTCTTGTAGTGTAATCGTTTCACCGGGATGCTTACGGGAAATTACATCTAGATATAAGTATGTTTGCCATTTCACGGGCGATGTTTGAAGATAATATGAATGAGGAAGTGGAAGACCAATTTCAGGAGGCAACAGAAAAATATTTAAATTTCTACTGTATATTTCTTTCAGAAAGGGGTCTTGTGCTGCATTGGAATGAAGTGCCCACTTCAAGGTAAAATGATTAATGGTCCTTGCCCAAGTTGCATATTCGAGTACAAACCATTTTTTAGGAGGAGCAAGCAGGGTATTTATATTCATTTTTTCAAGGGGATAAATAGAGTATTGGGCGAATGCGTTTTTTATTGAATAAGGAAATAAAGATTCAATAAAGTGAAATTGTTTTTTTTCGGGGCAATAAGCAGGAATATAATCTCCAACAGATGACTTCCTTAAAAATAAATACGAAAAGTTTGAAAATGAAATAACATTATTTCCTTTTCTCTTGAGGTGGTTTCTAGAGAGGATCCAAAGTGGAATGTAATCATTTTCCAAGTATGTTTTTGTTCTTTTTTCAAAAACCGAATCAGATATAGTTGAACATTGGTATTCCAACGCAAATTTCCTACCATTGAACATAAATAGAATATCCGGCCGTTGTTTTATCTCTTTGTCATAGTACTCCAAACGGCAAGGAATCTTCTGACGGGTAAGCCACTGATACAGCTGTAGTTTTCCCTTCATGTGATCCATCGTTTCACTTTCAAAAAATTTATGACATGTACTTCCTTTTTTATGAGAAAAATGAAAAATGCGCTGATTCCCTAATTTGAGAATAACACTTTCGCCACAAATCGGACAAATAAATTCCTCTTTTTTTCTTAATTCCAATAATGTTTCCTTTGAGTAGTAATTCCCTAGACAAATTTTCAATCCAGTTTTAGTATGGGCGGTTAACATACCATTTCCTCCTTTCCTCCAAACTATTTCAACACCTACTTCAAAAATTCCTTTAAAAAAACCCGTTCTAATGAACGAGTTTTTATAATAGTGGTGATAACAATCTTGCTGTTGATTCCAAAAGTCTGTATCCAATATGTCTTTGTTGAAAGGTTTCCAAGTCAATTTGTTTAGAGTGTTTAAGATCATTTAGGTATTCTTCAACTAGCTTTAGTGTACTTTTTGTCCGAAATAAGAAAGCATTAACTTCAAAGTTTAAGTGGAAGCTTCTCATATCCATGTTTGAAGTACCGATAGAGGCGAGTTCACCATCAACAATGATTATTTTGCTGTGCATAAATCCACGTTCATATTCAAATACCTTTACTCCTGCAGCCATCAATTCTGGAAAATACGATCTTGACGCATGAAAGACAATCCTTTTATCAGGGCGATTTGGAACTAGAAGCCTTACATCAATGCCACTTAGCGCAGCCACTTTTAACGCTGAGAAAATATCTTCATCGGGAATAAAATAAGGTGACGCGATCCATACGGATTCTCTTGCAGCACTTATCATTGAAAAGAAGATATTTTTTATAACACTCCATTCATTGTCAGGACCTCCAGCAATCAGTTGAACGCCACCATGACTTTCATGATCAATTTGCGGGGATAAATATTCTGCAGTTAAGAAACTATGATTCGTCATATAGTACCAATCTTGAAGGAATATAAGCTGTAAGGTGCGGACTGCTTCTCCTCTAAGCATTAAGTGAGTATCCCGCCAAAAACCAATTTCTTTATTTCTTCCTAAATATTCATCTCCAATATTTAATCCGCCAACAAAACCAATATTTCCATCGATAACAATAATTTTACGGTGATTTCGAAAGTTAAATTTATTGTTTAAAAATGGTAATCTAACCGGACCAAAAGATACCGTTTCAATACCAGCATTTTTTAATTCATTTATATATGATTTCGAAAGCTGCCAAGATCCAACCGCGTCATACATAAAACGAACCTTTACACCTTGACTGGCTTTTTCAATTAAAATATTTTTTATTTCTTGGCCAATTTGATCATGACGGACGATATAGTATTCTAAATGAATATGATGTCTCGCTCTTTTCAATTCCGCAATAATATGTTGAAAGGTTTCTTCTCCATTGGTTAATACTTTCGTTGCTGTATCAAAAGAAATTGGACTGTTCCCCAGCTTTTGAGCCAACTTAAATAATTTTCCTTGGTGTTCTCCCATTAGTCGGAGCTTTTCATCGCTTCTAGGGTCTTCTTCTCCTTCAATAGATAAAAAAGCTTGTTTATCAAGAAAATATTTCTTTCGAAACATTCGTTCCTTTCGATAATTCCGGCCAAATAGAAGGTAGAAAATGAAACCAACTAGTGGGAAACTTCCCAAAACCACGAGCCATGTTATGGTTTGTGTTGGGTGACGATTTTCTAAAAAGATAACAAAACCGATAAATATCACTGACAGCGAGATTAAGACGCTTAAAAAACCTAAAACCCCATTCTCCAATTGGTCCCTAAAGAAAAACAAGAGAAGAGACAGTACCAAAACGAACAGAATAACTCTTACCGTGTTTTTCAGTGTTCTCACCTACCAATAACATGCTGTAGTTAAAATATTCTCTTTATCCATGAATAAATTCATATTTCATACAAAATACCGATTTCAAATATGAAATCGGTATGATTACTAATTGAAATATTTTCTCAGTTCTGCAAATACATTTTTCGAAATAATTTCTTTACCATATTCCTGAATCCGATGAATAGTTACTTGGGTTTCATTACCATATTCCAATAACACACTTAATATATCATCAACCTCATCTTCCCCAAACAACTCTTCAGGGAATTCAGTTAATAAATAATAATTGTCTTCAAAATAATAAAGCTTTGTAATCAATTCATCCAAACCAGGGCGTTTTGCTAGGTGAATAAGGTCTTCAAAATCCTTAAATGCAATAACAAATTCAAGATTATCGTATTCAAATAGAACATCTTCATCATTAAAATTCGAATGATAATGCTGTTCTAAAAGTTCTTCTATTTTATCCTCAACAGGAGAATCTTTAAAATTATCACTAGGTATTGGAAGTTCAAATTTTTGCCCGTCTTTAGACAATTGTGCTTTTGTTACCAGAACCTCTAAACCCTTATCCAAGGCTTGAACTTGAATCCAAAGTGGGCCTTCAACCATAAATTCTTCTTCACCATGAACTTCATCCATCATTTCCCAAAAGAGTTCTTCGCTTCGTTCCCGATTATACCAAATCTCTTCACGATCGAAGCCCCTTTCTTCTATATCAACATAGGAAATATAAAATTTCACTGTGTTTTCATTAATACGTTCAATTTCCATTATTACCTCTCCCTTCCATTGATCATATTGAAGGGACAAAATACCCCCAAGCAGATAACGCCTTTAGCATTTACTCTCATATATAGTTTATTCTTTCTAAAACAGTAAAAAAGTAAATACTCTTGTACTCTCATTTTATGACAATTAAGCAGATAAGGGAAATAAAATTCACTAAAAATAAAAAACCGTTAATATGCCTAGTAATAGCTTTTATTACTTATATTGAATATATATTCCTTTTATTATAACAAAGCAACAAACAAATCTCAAGACACAAAAAAGGCCTTTTAATAAAGGCCCTTTTATAGTCTTTAATTAACCATTCTCTGTGCTTCCCGTAATTGATAAGTCCGCACTTTTCTTGGAAGAAATCGGCGAATTTCATCTTCATTATATCCAACTTGCAGCCGTTTTTCATCAATGATAATAGGACGACGCAATAAACCAGGGTTTTCTTTAATTAATTTAAATAAATCCTGTAATGGCATCGCATCCAAATTAACATCTAATTTTTGAAACGTTTTTGAACGAGTTGAAATAATTTCGTCTGTTCCATCTTCCGTCATTCGTAAAATTTCCTTAATCTCTTCCATTGTTAATGGTTCAGAGAAGATATTTCTTTCTTTGTATGGAATATCATGCTCTTCTAACCATGACTTAGCTTTTCGACATGATGTGCAACTTGGTGAAGTGTATAGTGTTACCATTAATCTTCACACTCCTCTATTATTTACGAAACTAAATTCGATATATAGCAAACCCTAAATTATAATTATTATAAAAAAGGAATTTATATTATAAATTATACACTACAAATTCTAAAAAAGATATCCTTTTTTCAAAAATAATCATAAGGGCACTATTGGGAAAAATACTTCCCTACATATAAATAAACGAATAATTTACGAAAAGGTTTCAACAAATTTTAATTTTTTTCTCAACTAAAAAAATTTATTTTTTAATGTTCGTTTCTTAAATAAATTTCTAATTCTAATCATTTCTTATCTACGATACAACTCATTCTCAATTAGTTAAACAAATTGAAAACGCATTCATTTATTAATCCTTGACACCTTATTTTCTCTTTTATTAAGTGGTAAAATCTTTTAAAATAAAGTTGGGGAAACTTTATTTAATTTAATGAAAATTCGCTCACAATGGAGGGAAATGAATGGGTGCTTTTATAACTGATTTAACAGTAGTTGCTATTTTAATTATTGGACTTACTGCAGTTATGGGTGTAATTTTAAATAGCATTGGTGAAAAGGTATTTGGCGGAAAACGCCGTAGTGAATATGTTGATCAAAGCGCAAGATTTCAAACCGGATGGAAAGCCGTTGGTGGTAAAAGAAAATAATATTTGAAAATAAAGGATATACAAAGAGCAAGTAGAGAGTCTGGTTGTCATGCGTTTCTCAGCTTCCCCAGACCATTCTCCAAGTCAAAATTTTTTATCTTAGAAATAAAACGATCTCATTTTGAGATCGTTTTATTTTGATTGTGATTGATATTTTCTAAATTCCTTTTCCGAACATAATACAAAATGGCCTGGAGTTACTTCTCTAAATTCTACAGGTTCGTTTTCTTCGTAATTATGGTCAGCAGGATTATATGTTTTCCGCTTTCGTGTACGCTCGGTTATTGGGTCTGGTACTGGAATGGCCGATAAAAGAGATTGTGTATATGGATGAAGCGGATTACGATACAATTCTTCTGCTGGTGCAAGCTCAACCATTTTACCAAAATACATTACACCTATTCGATCACTGATGTATTTTACCATCGAAAGGTCGTGAGCGATAAAAAGATAGGTTAGTCCTTTTTCTTTTTGCAATTTTTTCATTAAATTTACAACTTGAGCTTGGATTGAAACGTCCAAGGCTGATATTGGCTCGTCCGCAATAATAAATTCCGGCTCTACGGCAAGAGCACGTGCAATTCCAATACGTTGACGCTGACCTCCAGAAAATTCATGAGGATAACGATTGGCATGTTCCTTGTTTAACCCAACTGTTTCAAGCAGTTCATATACTTTGTTCATTCGGTCTTCTTTGGATTTTGCAAGGCCATGAATATCGATTCCCTCAGCAATTACATCGGCAATTTTCAACCGTGGATTTAATGATGCATATGGATCCTGAAAAATCATTTGCATTTTTCGATTAAATTGCTTTAATTCTTTTTTTGATTTTTTTCCATGAACATTGACACCGTCATATAAGACTTCACCGTCAGTAGCATCATACAATCGAATAATCGTGCGCCCTGTAGTAGACTTTCCGCAACCTGACTCTCCTACAAGCCCTAAAACTTCTCCTTTATAAATATCAAATGATACATTATCGACTGCCCTTACTTCATTTGGTTTCCCAACATTAAAGTATTGCTTTAAATTTTTAATTTCAAGTAATTTTTTTCTTTCACCCATCTATTTCCCCCCCTTTATACCAACGAATTGATTTCTTCGCCTTTTAACCGCTTCAGGAGGTTCGACTTTTGGTGCATCAGGATGTAAAAGCCATGTTGCTGCATAATGGGTATCAGATACCTTAAAGAACGGTGGTTCCTGCTCTAAATCAATTTTCATTACATAAGGATTCCTTGGTGCAAACGCATCCCCCTTTGGAGGATCCAATAGATCTGGAGGAGTTCCTGGAATGGAATACAACTCTTCATCATTTGTTTCCATATCAGGCATGGAACTAATTAATCCCCATGTATATGGGTGCTGAGGATTATAGAAAATTTCATCCGCAGTACCTATTTCCACAATCTTACCACCATACATAACCGCTACACGGTCAGCAACATTGGCAACTACACCAAGATCATGAGTGATAAAGATGATCGAAGTATCGATTTTCCGTTGGAGATCCTTCATCAACTCAAGAATTTGTGCTTGAATAGTTACATCAAGTGCAGTTGTAGGCTCATCAGCGATAAGGACCTTTGGATTACATGCCAATGCTATGGCAATAACAACCCGTTGTCTCATCCCACCAGAAAATTGATGTGGATACTGATCTACACGAATTTCCGGTTTTGGAATACCAACCAATTTTAATAATTCAATAGCCCTCTCTCTTGCAGCAGTTTTACTTAAGTTCTGATGTTTAATTAATGGCTCCATGATTTGACTTCCAATTTTCATTGTCGGATTTAATGAAGTCATCGGGTCTTGGAAAATCATAGAGATGTCTTTTCCACGGATTTTTTGCATTTGTTTATCTGTTAATTTGGTTAAATCTTTACCTTCAAAGAGAATTTGACCACTTTTTATTTCTGAATTATGTTCTGGGAGTAATCGCATAATGGATTTCGTTGTTACGGATTTTCCAGAACCCGATTCACCAACAATCGCCAAAGTTTCTCCCTTTAGTAAATCAAAAGAAACTCCTCTAATTGCTTTTACTTCACCCGCAAACGTGTGAAAAGATATATATAAATCTTTAACTTCTAAAACTTTTTCCACTACCATTCACCTACCTTCTAATCACGCATTTTTGGATCTAATGCATCCCTTAAACCATCAGCTACCAGGTTGAAACATACCATGATTAACGCAATCATAATGGACGGAATAATCATCTGATACGGAAACGCAATCATAGATTTAAATCCATCATCAACTAAGGTTCCCAAGGAAGCAAACGGTTCTTGTAAACCTAATCCAATAAAGCTTAAAAATGCTTCAAAGAAGATAGCATTCGGTATGGAAAACATAGTATTAATAATTATGACGCCAAACATATTAGGGATCATATGTTTAAAAACAATGGATGTATCAGATGCACCTAAAGTCTTGGATGCTAGAACGAATTCTTGATTTTTAAATTTCAATACTTGCGCACGAACTACGCGTGCCATACTTGTCCAACCTGTTATCGTTAGAGCGATAACAATTGGAATAATACCTGGTTTCAGCACGAGTATCATTAATACAACGATAATCAAATTCGGAATACCTACGAGCACTTCAATAATACGCTGCATTACGCTATCTACGCGTCCACCTATATATCCAGATATCGCTCCATATGTGACTCCAATGATCATATCGATTACGGCTGCCAAAAAGGCAATCAAAAGGGAAATTTGAGTCCCCTTCCATACACGTGCAAAAATGTCACGGCCTAAACTATCAGTACCAAACCAGTAATAGGCATCGATTTTGCGAGCCTCATAGGCATTATATTCTGTTCCATTCCTCCTAGTTAAAGTACCATCGAATGGAAGCCAATGAATATTTTCTAATCCTTGAATTCTCGGAGGGAGATTGTTATGTTTCGTATTTTGATGATCGAAATCATATGGTGTAAGCATTGGCCCGACAAATGCCATGATGATGATAATGGCCAAGATAATCATGCTTGTTACGGCACCCTTATTTTTCCTGACGCGAAGCCATGCGTCCTGCCAAAAGTTTAAACTTGGTTTAGCAATTTTTTCGCTTTTTGAAGGATCAATATGGGCGGGTTGAAACATATCTTTAATAATGACATTTTCTTTATTGATCATTTAGCTTTCCCCCCCGTAATACGAATACGTGGATCAATAATTCCGTATAATATATCAACAACTAAAATAACAACAACGAATAATAGCGCAAATAATAGATTTGTTCCCATGATGACCGGATAATCGTTTGTTGCAATTGATTTAACAAACTGCTCCCCTAAGCCAGGAATAGCAAAAATCTTCTCAATAACGAGGGAACCAGTCATTAAGCTGACTGCTAATGGTCCCAATACTGTAACAACTGGGATCAAAGCATTTCTTAGAGCATGTTTTACACTAATTTGCCAATAACTTGCACCTTTAGCTTTAGCTAAAGTTATATAGTCTGAACCTAATACTTCAATCATCTCTGTTCGCATAAAACGAGCTGAAATCGATAGCGGGAACATCGCAAGTGCAATGGTCGGAAGGATTGTATATTCAGGTCCTCTCCATAACATAACTGGAAGCCAGCCTAGTTTCACAGCAATATAATATTGGAGTAATCCAGCGAAAATAAATGAAGGAATGGATTTGCCGACAACCGCTAGAAACGTTGAAGTATAGTCGATCCATGAATTTTGCTTTAAAGCGGCAATAGCCCCCAAGAAGATCCCGACTAAGGAACCTAGAATCATAGCCTGCAAACCTAAGACAGCTGAAGGGCCAATTCGATTTCCTATAAGTTCTGTTACAGGAGTATTATTAAATTGGAAGGAAACTCCTAAATCACCCTTTACAAGATTAGACATGTATTTAAAATATTGAACAGGCACGGGGTCATTTAGCCCATATTTCTCCAAAAGCAAATTCTGTTGAATTTCATTTAGCTTCTGAAAGTTATTAAACGGGCTTCCGGGTATTAGCTTCATGAGGAAAAAGGTTACAGTTGCAACGATAAATAATGTGATAAACATATAGATTAAGCGATGCCCTAAGTATTTAACCATGCCTACACCTCCTAATTCATTAAATTTTCGCCATTTTTCGACAACTTCAATACAGGTAAAAAGAGAGTATATTTTTTTAATATACTCTCTTTTTAGTTATTGGTTTAGCTTATTCTGTAATTTTAATCCATTGGTAACTATAGTCTGGTCCAAAGGCATGATGTGCGAAGCCTTTTACTTTTGGATTAATTAACAGGTTAACTGAACGCTGATACATTGGAGCAAGAGCTACATCTTCTTCTAATAGAAGTTTCTCTGCATCTTGTAATGTTTTCCAACGTTTTGCCAAATCAGTATCTTCGTTTGCAGATTTAATCATCTTATCAAACTCAGGGTTACTATATTCCATGTTGTTATGGCTTCCGCCTGTTAGCCATAAATCCATGAATGTCATTGGGTCAGCATAGTCAGGACCCCATCCACCAAATAATAAGTCATAATCTTTATTGTTTTCACGATCAATACGAATCTTGAATGGTACTGCCTCAATGTTAAGTTTTAACCCTGGGAGGTTTTTCTCCAACTGATCCTTAACAAATGCATCTGTTAATTTTGCAGTCTCAGTGTCTTGACCAACATATGTTAAAGTAATTTCCTTAACACCAAGTTCTTGTAATCCTTTTTCCCAAAGTTTTTTTGCTTCTTCTTTATTAGGTTTCAAGTATTCTCCTGCATCTTCGCGGAAATCCTTGTTTTCAAAGAATGTAAATCCTTTTGGAACTACAAAGTTAGCAGGAATGGATCCATTTGCTAATACGTCGTCAACAAGAGCTTGCTTATCAACAGATAAAGCGATTGCACGACGAATGTTTTCATTCTTAAGAGCTGGATTTTTTTGGTTCATCTTAATCCAGAAAATAGATGGTTCTTGGTAACGTAATAGTGCTGGGTCCCCTTCATATTGTGAAAGGATTGCAGCTTGTGCAAGCTTCGGTGTAATATCTGCTTCACCTGCAGTAAATGCATTAGCAGATGCTTGTGGTTCTTTAGATACGTTAAAGTTAATCTTAGTTAAAGTAACTTCTTTTGCATTCCAGTAATTTTCATTCTTTTCTAATACCCACTCAGTTGCTGTAGGACCATCCCATTTGGTCATTTTGAATGGGCCGTTTGATAGTAAGTTAGCTGCAGTCTTAGCGTAGTTGCCACCTTGAGCTTCAACGAACTTTTGGTTTTGTGGGTAGAATAATGGGAATGTTAAGTATGATTCAATGTATGGAATTGGTCTTTCTAATGTAATTTCTAATGTATGATCATCTAATGCTTTAATACCTAGATCTTCAACTTTTGCTTCTCCTTTTACAATTGCAGAGGCATTTTTAATTTTGCCTTCCATAAAGTATGGACCATATGGAGAAGCTGTATCTGGGTTAATCGCACGTTGCCATGCATATACAAAGTCATGTGCAGTTACAGGAGAGCCGTCAGCCCATTTTACATCTTTCTTCAATTTAATTGTAAGAACTGTTTTGTCTTCATTATATTCTGGCATTCCATCAGCAACACCTGGAATAACTTTTTGCTCAGGGTCTAGACGATATAGACCTTCCATAGTAGCAGCAATCATCGTAAATCCAATAGTGTCTTCTGCCAATACGCTATCCATAGCAGGAATCTCAGAAGATTCAAGGACATTCAGTACTTGTTCAGCAGCTAATTTTTCTTTAGTCTTTTCGCTGCCTTCTTTTTTCTCTGTTCCTTCTTGTTTATTACCGCCACATGCTGCCAGGAACATGCTTAACACTAGCGATAAAACAAGAAGTAGTGAAAGTTTCGATTTTTTCACTAGTAGTAGACCTCCCTTTTCTATTATTCTGAAAAATTACTACATTCTCTATTATACATATTTTCAATCAGTTGTACATTACTTTTTGAAAATTAATTTAAAACTTTCAAATATTTTTTAAAGTTGAATTTCAATTAACCGTGTTATATTTTATATTTATTAAGGAAAATTCACTAAAAACCTTAATAAATCAATGTTTTGGAGGATTAAATGTGAATGATCGATTAAAGAAAAGAATTATGTTGGTAGCGTTTACACAACTTTTTATTATTATTTTGTCTATTATTACGTACCATAATATTTCGATACTAAGCTATATCAATATATCTTTTTATATTAGTTCGGCCTTGCTGCTAAGTTCCTTAATTGTTTATACGATTCAAAGCGGATTTTTTGACACCATTTCAAAGTCCTTTAATCTTGCATTTTCAAGAGGTAATAATAAAAGAAAATTTCAGGATGTCCCTGGTATATCAGAACTCATAACTTTTGATAACAAGCCCCTATTTTTTTATGGGTTTGTGAATTTTCTATTAATGTTGCTAGCTCTGGCTTTTTATTATTTGTAATACCTTGCAATCAAATATGTCATTGCTTTATAATGAAAAATAATTTAATGAATATATTGGCGATGATAAAGAGTAGTAAGTATCATCTTTCGCTTCAGAGAGTTTGTGGGTGGTGTAAACAAACGCGAAAATGATTCCGAATGGACTTTGGAGCCTCTTTCCGAAACTTTAATCCAGTAGGATTGAAACAGTAGGAGTAGACGTTATCCTTGCGTTAAAAGGAATCCAAATGAAATTTGGAACTAAGTGACTCTATTTTGAGTAATTAGGGTGGTACCGCGAGCCATTCGTCCCTAAAAAACGGGATGAATGGCTTTTTTATTTATAAAGATAATTAAGTAATTATAGGAGGTCTATCATGAAGACGATTTTTTCAGGTATTCAACCAAGCGGCACCATTACGCTTGGGAACTATATCGGGGCTTTAAAACAATTTGTGGAGCTCCAAAATGAATATAATTGCTACTTTTGCATTGTTGACCAGCACGCCATTACGGTCCCTCAGGATCCAGTAGCACTTCGAAAAAACATTCGTAGCCTTGCTGCTTTATATATCGCTGTAGGTATCGATCCTGATAAAGCAACTTTGTTTATCCAATCTGAGGTACCTGCTCATGCTCAAGCAGGCTGGATTATGCAGTGTATATCATATATTGGCGAACTCGAGCGGATGACTCAATTTAAAGATAAATCAGCTGGTAAAGAGGCAGTATCCGCCAGTTTGTTAACCTATCCGCCATTGATGGCAGCGGATATTTTGCTCTACAATGCTGATCTTGTACCAGTAGGGGAAGATCAAAAGCAACATTTAGAGTTGACGCGTGATTTAGCAGAGAGGTTCAATAAAAAGTATCGGGATATTTTAACGATTCCAGATGTACGCATTCCTGAAGTTGGGGCAAGAATTATGTCTCTTCAAGACCCGACCAAAAAAATGAGCAAATCAGACCCAAACCAAAAAGCATTTCTTTCCTTGCTGGATGAACCTAAGCAAATTGAGAAAAAAATAAAAAGCGCGGTGACTGATTCAGACGGAATCGTAAAATATGACAAAGTAAATAAACCAGGAATATCTAATCTGTTATCCATTTACTCTATTTTAGGTGGTAAATCCATTTCTGAGCTAGAGGAAATGTACCAAGGAAAAGGCTATGGAGATTTCAAAAGTGACTTGGCAGAAGTTGTTGTCAATGCTTTTAAACCAATTCAAGACAAGTATTATGAATTAATAAATTCTAGTGAACTTGATGATATTTTGGACCGTGGTGCTGAAAAAGCCAATAAAGTGGCAAGCAAAACACTGAAAAAGATGGAAAATGCCATGGGATTAGGAAGAAAAAAACGTTAGTATATGAAAAAAGGCATATAACCTTTTCCAAAAAGTGATCGCATTCGGTAGTGCGCTATTAACCTGCCGTTATTTAATAAAAAGCCTGCATCAAATGGTATGTCGATCATACCATTTGGTGCAGGCTATTAGTTTACTTTCGGACCATGTTCCATTTCCCAAAGTTTTTCAAAAAATGGTTGTCCTTTTATTAAATTTTCACAAAACGTTTCATGCTTTTTGGACCACCCATATTTAATTGCTTCATAGAGTTGTTCCCATGCTTCAGTAAAATTCATTTCCTGTATCTTTGAGTAATTCTCAGGGCACCATTCTGTATACCAGTAACGAATTTCAGCTTCATTATTAGACGAAAGCAATTGGTCAAGGGCCATAAATAATAGTTGCTTTAATTGCCGTTCTTTTCTTGTAAGTCCTATCATTAATAATGGATCAGGAGATAAAATATGAAAATCCTTTTTATTTTGCTGCTGGTTGAAGTTATATTTTTTTGCCTCATGTGTACTGATCATTTCGTATACTAGCTGTTCCTGTCTAGGAATTAATCTACTCTTCCGAATTGGAATATTATACCCTATTGTATCAACTGCCAAGATCCCCATTCCATCTGTGACGACAAAACAATAGTCAAGTTGAATCCTTTCATGATTTTTTCTAAGATATGCCTTTTGATAGATATCATCTAAAAGTTGTTGAGGTAATTCAGATAAATCATTTTCAATATAGTTAAAAAGATTCGGCTCAACCTTTAAAAGAGGAACTTGATCTAGCAGTTCAACACCATCATCTTTTCGCCATTCATGAAAATGGCAGACATTATAACCGTTTTCTTCTCCCTCAAACCAATTCACCCATACATCATGAAGATATAACATTGCTAAATCCCTCACTTCCAGTAACTGTTTGTCAATCAGTATGGGCAGTCATTAGTTAAATTATTCCTTTATATATATTTTGCTCCAATGATGCTAGTTGAACTCTGCTCAAAAAAAAAAAAAAAAAAAAAGGGGCTGTCTAAAAAGTCCATTTAAGAGAAAAATGAACCCAAATTAAAAACCCAAGAATGTTGATTTAACAGCATTCTTGGGTTTTGCTTTTATAAAGATTTCGGCTGAAATACCACTTTCCGGACAGCCCCCTTATCTTTTAGATGTTGGATTGAAAGCATCTTTTAAACCTTCGCCGACAAAGTTTATTGACAAAATAGTCAAGGTGATTATTAGTGCCGGAGGAACCCAAATCCAAAGTTTATATTGTAATACATCTGGTTCGTTTGCTGAATTTAACATATTTCCCCAGCTAGGGACTTCCTGCGGAACACCAAAACCAAGGTAACTTAATGCTGACTCAATCACAATCATCGTCGCAAATGTTATTGTTGCTTGTACAATAATCGTAGATAATATATTAGGTAATAGATGTTTAATAATGACTTTCGCCGGAGAGCAGCCGATAGAAATCGCAGCAGTAATATACTCATTTTCTTTTTCTGAGAGGATTTTACTTCTCACAATCCTTGCAACTCCTCCCCAATAAAGAAGGCTAATCACTGCGATTAAAACCCACAAACCACTAACTTTCCCAAAGAGTATGGCATTAATTACAATAACAAAAACGAGAAAAGGAAAGTTTAAGATAAAGTCTGTAAATCTCATTAACAAACTATCAATGATTCCCCCAAAATAACCAGCTATCGATCCAATTAGCGTGCCGATAAAAACCACAAAAATGGTGCAACTAATCCCCACTAAAAGTGAAATTCGGCCGCCATATAACAATCTTGTAAAAACATCTCGGCCTGATTTATCCGTTCCCAGCCAATGTTCACTTGATGGTTTTAAAGACATTTGGCCAATATTCACTTTTGTTATATCGGCCGTCGTAATATACGGTGCAAGAAATGAAACAATAGCCACAATCACGAGAAAAATAAGACTGATCATAGCTAGTTTATTTCTTAAAAATTTTTTTCTAGCAATCGCTAATGGTGATAAACTTTTTTTGGGGTATACTTGAGTAATATTTGCATCCTTTTGAGTAACGATCTGCATCCTTTTCCCACCTAATCCAACCTTATTCTCGGATCTACTACACCATATAAAATATCTGCAACAAGATTACCGATTAGTGTAATTAATGAAAAAAGCATGGTTAACGTCATTAAAACTGGATAATCCCTTGTTCCAACAGATTGTAAGAAAAGTTGGCCCAAACCAGGATAAGTAAATATTGTTTCTGTAATTATGGCACCACTAATAATGGATACAAGATCAAACCCTAAGAAAGTTACAAGTGGAATAATCGAATTCCTAAGAATATGCACATTATATATTTTACTTTCAGGAGTACCTTTCGCTCGTGCAGTCCGAACAAAATCCTTGCGACTGTTTTCAATAATATCGTTTCGTAAAAATTGTGTATAACTAGCTATATTTAAAAAAGCAAGTACAAAAGCCGGTAAAATGACATGATGTAATCTACTTAACCAATATTCAATTGACCCTTCTTTAATACCAATACCTATCGAACCATTTGAGGGAAACCATCCAAGTTTAAAGGAAAAAAAGTAAATGGCGAAAACACCTGCAACAAAGGAAGGGATTGATAAACCCAAATAGTTAAATGTTCCAATCAGATTATCACCCAGAGTGTATGGTTTTCTGCCAGCATACATCCCCATTAGAAATGCGAATACATAGGTAATAAGTATAGAAGTAAATCCTAATAATAAGGTGTTGGGAAGCCGTTCTTTAATTACTTCAGAAACACTAATTTTAAAACGTGTAGATTTTCCAAAATCTCCTTGAATAAAATTAGTAATCCACCGGAAATATTGTTGAGGCAGCGGATCATTATAGCCTAACTTTTCCCTCATTTCTGCAATATACTCAGGATTTGTATTTGTAGGATCTATTTCTCCACTAAAAGAATCTCCCGGCATTAATCTGGCCAAGGTAAATATTACAATAGAGATCAGTAACAGCATCGGAATCATGCCTAAAAACCTTCGAAATGCAAACTTTAGCATGTTCATTCTCCTTGTCTATTACTATGTGAAATACGAAGGTGAAAAAAGGGGAACAAAGGATAATTCCTTCGTTCCCTCACCATAATGGAGTTGTTGGGTCATACCTACAACGCAGTTGTTCCTTCGATGTTATTCACTATTTATTGCTTAATCCACCATTCATGCGGACGGTTGTAACCAGATACATCAAATTTTACGCCTTGCACGCGTTTACTTACAGCCATCGTTTCTTCTAGTTCAGCAATCGGAAGTATAGGTAGCTCTTCCATAAATAGCTTTTGCCATTCAACATAAATGTTTTTACGCTTTTCGTTATCAGTTCCAACAACACTAATATCCAGTGCTTGATCCAGTAATTTATCACTTTCTTCATTTACCCAGCGAGGATAATTCCATAAGGATTTTGAGCCCCAAAGTGGAGTTGGATCTGGATCGGCACCAGTTGACCAGCCACCGAAGAATACTTCCATAGATTTGTCTGCTTTATCAAGCAAATCGTAGTAAAGGTTTACATCCGTCATCGTTAATTTTGTTTTTAACCCTACTTCTTCCCAATATTGAGTCAGTGCTTTTGCACGAGCTTCAAATGTTGGGTTTTGGGTTGCATAGTGAGAGAAGTTTATAACAAATTCCTTTCCATTTGGATCTTCACGATAACCATCGCCATTAATATCCTTATATCCGGCTTCATCTAATAGTTTCTTTGCTTTTTTCGGATCATATTTATATTGTTTTAATTCTTTTTGATCAGCAGCAATCCAGTGATTGCTAGGAATTGGGCGGTTAACCGGCTTACCTACTCCAAAGAAGAACGCCTTAACCCATTCTTCCCGGTTAATCGCATAGTACATGGCTTCACGAAGTTTCTTGTCTTGATACTTAGGCTCGTTCATGACATTTTTCTCGCCATCCCAAGTACCAAGGCGGAAACCAACATAGTAATAGCTTACTCCTGGATAGGTGATTGCTTCTACATTATCAAGCGCCTTTACCTGATCGATAATGCTAGGATGGAAAGAAGTCATATCAAGTGTACCGTTCTTTAATTCACCTACAGAAAGAGAGGGGTCAATAACCTTAATGACGACTTTTTCAATATGAGGCTTTCCACCGAAGTAGTCATCAAAGCGTTCCATCTCAATGGACTCACCGGGAACAACTTTTGTTACCTTAAATGGTCCTAGACCTACAGGCTTTGTGCGGACAACTTCTGAGTTAAGCATATCTTTTACTTCAATTCCCTTAAATGCAGTGCGATTCATTGGATATGTCCAAAGATTATCCAAGTTATTTACACGGGCTTTGTCAAATGTAATTTCGATATTGTAATCATCAATTACTTTAATGCCTTCGATTTTGTCAGTTTTTCCATCATGATAATCTTGGGCACCCACAATGTTTCTTACATTCTCAAAACGAGATCCTTCGTAATCTTTATTCGCAATTGTATATAATGCGAACTCCCAGTCTTTAACAGATAATTCGTCACCATTATGCCATTTAACACCTTTTTTAATTGTAAACTTAAACACTTTGTTATCTTCTGTTGTCCAAGAAGCAATATGCGGTTGGGCCTTTAAATGTTCATCATAATCAATCAAGTTCTCATCAAAGAAATTTAATACTTGATTATCAACTGCATCTTCATAAAATATCCAGTTAAATAATCCTTTTGGCTGAGAATCAAGGGCATACACCAAAGTTCCTCCGTCTTGCGGCTTATTAGACGTTTCCGCTGAGGATCCTTCTTTCTTATTTGTTCCCGCTTTATCGTTGCTTGAGCATGCAGTTAAAAATGCTGATAATACAAGCAAGAACACTATAAGCCAATTCATCCTTATCCGCTTCATTGTTTTCCCCCCTGTTTTTATTCATTAATTATAAAAGTGGCAAGCTACTCTATGATTGGGTTTCACCTCCCTTAATGCTGGCTTGGATTTTAAACATTCCTCCATTGCTACAGGACAACGGGGATGGAATGGACATCCACTAGGTGGGTTGATTGGACTTGGTACATCACCTTTTAATATGATTCGTTCCTTCTTTCGTCTTGGATCCGGAGTAGGAATCGCTGAAATTAAAGCTTGTGTATATGGGTGCATTGGTTGTAAATAAAGACTATTTTTTTCAGCAATCTCAACCATGCTGCCAAGATACATAACTCCAATTCGATCGCTCATATACTTTACAACACTTAAGTCATGAGCTATAAATAAGAAAGTCAAATCAAATTCTTCTTGTAAATCCCTTAATAGATTTAATACCTGTGATTGCACAGATACATCCAATGCTGATACCGGTTCATCAGCAATGATTAATTTAGGTCTTAACGCTAGAGCACGAGCAATCCCAATCCTTTGACGCTGACCACCTGAAAACTCATGGGCATACTTGTAATAGGCATCCTGCGGCAAACCTACTTTCTCTAATAATTCCATTACTTCCTTTTTTAACTCTACTTTACTTTTTTTCATAAAATTATAGATTGGTTCAGCTATAATATCCCCTACCATTTGCATCGGGTTCAGAGAAGCATACGGGTCTTGAAATACCATTTGCATATCTTTTCGAATCTCTCGCAAGGATTTACCTGAAAGCCAAGTTATGTCCTTTCCATCGAAAATAATCTTTCCATCAGTAGGCTTTAACAATCTTAGAATGGTTCTTCCTGCCGTTGATTTTCCGCAGCCAGATTCGCCTACCAATCCAAGTGTTTCCCCTTTTTTTATCTCAAAAGAAATATCATCGACCGCTCTGACATGTCCAACTGTTCTTTTAAAAAAACCACCTTTTACAGGGTAATATGTTTTTAGATTCTGTATTTCCAATAAATTTCCAATTTGTGAGGATGGGGTCTCATTATTTCTATGTACAGTTATGTTTCTCACTACCTCACCTCTTCTCTTGGTTTACTAGTTTCATATTGAAGGCAGGCAACCTCATGTCCTTCCTCATTTTCAGCTAACAGTGGGGTGGTTGTACTACATTCTGGCATCGCCATTGGGCAGCGGTTTGCAAATCGGCAGCCTGAAGTTGGCATATTTATTAGAGATGGAACCATTCCTTGAATTGAACTTAATCTTTCTTCCTCCTGGTCCATTTTCGGAATCGCTCCTAATAGCAATGACGTATATGGATGTTTCGGATTATAGAACAATGAATCCACGTTTGTATGCTCTACAATTTTTCCTGCATACATAACCATTACTTCATCACACATTTCTGCAACTACACCTAAATCATGGGTAATCAAGATAATCGCCATATCATTTACTTCTTGAATCTTTTTCAGTAATTCAAGAATTTGTGCCTGAACGGTTACATCTAGCGCAGTTGTTGGTTCATCGGCAATTAATAGTTTTGGCTGACAAGCAATAGCAATGGCAATCATGACCCTTTGTCTCATACCGCCTGATAACTGGTGCGGATATTCATCAACAATTTTTTCAGGCCTAGAAATTCCCACACTTTTTAATAGTGCAATAGATTTTTGTCTTGCTTCCTTTTTTGATATTTTCATATGGTTAAAAAGAACTTCTTGAAGCTGATAACCGATTGTAAACACAGGATTAAGAGAAGTCATTGGCTCCTGAAAAATCATTGAAACATCTTTGCCTCTAATCTTATTCATTTGACTTTCTGACATATTTTCCAAATGGAATCCATCAAAAATGATCTCACCTGATTTTACTTTGCCAATTCCCTTTGGAAGCAATTGCATGATCGAAAGGCTCATGACAGATTTCCCACAACCAGATTCACCCACGACACCGACTATTTGCCCTGGTTTCACTTTAAATGATACATTATCCACTGCATTATAATACGTTCCGTCAATTTCAAAGGCTGTCTGTAAATTTTTTACTTCGAGCAATGGTTCCTCTTTAAATGAGTTTTTTGCGCTCATAAGTACACCTTCTAACTTTTTGATTATTCAGTATATTCTTTACATTTATATAAAATGTTATTACAAATTTTTTACAAAAGCAAGATAGTTTTATGTACTATGTGAATTTGCAGTTCCATAGAAAAAAAGCCCCATATTCAGGCTTTTTTACCTAATAATCTATGTCAGTCAATAAAATCCTCCGCTGGAATTTTAAAGGTTAGTTTTGTAGAAAAATTTCTGTTTTTAAAAAATTTCCCAACCATATGATACCCAATTGCATATCCTAACAAAGGCGGAATTCGCCCTCCTCCAAAAAGCAGTTCATCGTGAATTCTCTCACCCTTCGTCTTATTCAGGTGTTTTTTCAAATATTTGTCCCAATAAAAGGAAAGTTCCTTTTCCGAATACTCACTGCACCAATCGGCTATATATTTTCGTCCGCAGTGATGTAAAACAGCGTATTCTGCCAGCCCCTCGATAATGAGGGAATCAAGTAAGGTGTACTCATTCATTTTTTTCCCAAGTGCACGAAGTCTACATACATGATGATATTCGTGAACAAAAAGTGCCTCGATTTCCATTGGATCGTCATAGTTTGAAAGAAATAAAAACATTTTATCGGGATATGACACCCCTGACTTATTCCTTTCTGTCTTCTTAATAAAAAAGCCCCTTCTTTCTTCCAATGGAAATAGAAACACTGGTATATCTGGTCCAGACCATAAATCCCTATATTTGTTAAATAATCTTTCTACCATTTCCCATGCATTGTATTTCTTCATATGCTGAAAGTTTTTTTCAGACATCCGTGAAGGTCTGTACATTCTAAATTTTACAAGTTGCTGATAGATTCCTCTTACATTTTCCTCATTAAAATATGATTTTAATTTCTCACAAATTTTAAGAGGGTTATCGAAATCATTTTCTAACCATTGATCTGTCCGGATGACTCCCATTCCATTACCTCCATTTCCGACCATGGCTGCTTTTAACAGTTTATGATTAAACTAAAGAGTGGTTCATATTAGAAAAGCGAAAGCGCCCTGCCCAGCGGCGTTTGGCCTGGAACTCTCCAACTGAGATAAAGGAAACACGAAGAGCCAGAGACGAATCGATGTTGACTTATCGTAGGGGCGGAGAGTGAAGGCGTCTCGCCGCTAGGGCGCTGGAGCTGGACAATTTTCGAAGTCGAAGCGATATTTTCTAATTTTATTAGAAAAACGAAAGCGCCCTGCCCAGCGGCGTATGACCTTCTCCCAAAAGCTATCCCTTTCGGTCGTGCGATGTTGATGCTGCCGGAGTCTTCTTTATGGTGCCCTACAGCTGAGAGAAAAGAGGCTTCTCTTCGCTAGGTATTTGGACAATACATATCAAAAAGTCGAAAAATCTCTTTTTAATTGACAAAAAAAGGGGCTGTCTAAAAAGTCCATTTAAGAGAAAAATGAACCCAAATTAAAAACCCAAGAATGTTGATTGAACAGCATTCTTGGGTTTTGCTTTTATAAAGATTTCGGCTGAAATACCACTTTCCGGACAGCCCCACGTTGGAATTATTCATATTTCCGGAAGACGATTGTGGCGTTGTGTCCACCAAAACCTAATGAGTTACTCATTGCAGCTTTAATTTCTTTTGGACGAGCCGCATTCACAACATAATCTAAATCACACTCAGGATCTGGAGTTTCGTAATTCATAGTAGGTGGAAGCATGTTGTCTTGCATGGCAAGCACTGTAAAGATTGCTTCCACAGCTCCTGCCGCACCAAGTAAGTGACCAGTCATCGATTTTGTTGAGCTCATCGCTAAACGGTATGCATGATCACCAAATACTTCTTTTACAGCAAGGGTTTCAAATTTGTCATTATATTCTGTACTTGTACCGTGAGCATTGATATAATCAATGTCCTCTGGCTTTAATCCTGCATCGTTAAGAGCCATTTTCATTGCGCGGGCACCACCTTCGCCTCCTGGTGCCGGAGCAGTAATATGATAGGCATCCCCTGTCGCCCCGTATCCAACAATTTCAGCATATATTTTTGCTCCACGGGCAAGTGCATGCTCCAGTTCTTCGAGAATGACAATTCCACAACCTTCACCAATAACGAATCCATCACGGTTTTTATCAAAAGGACGGCTAGCAGTTCGAGGATCCGGATTTGTTGAAAGTGCTGTATTGGCACAGAAGCCAGCTACAGACATTTTTGTGATCGGAGCTTCTGATCCGCCCGCTACCATGACATCCGCATCTCCACGTTGAATCACTTTAAATGCATCACCGATTGAATTAGTTCCTGTTGCACATGCCGTTACTGTACAAGAATTAAAACCTCTTGCACCAAGAGTGATAGAAACTTGACCTGTAGCCATATCTGGAATCATCATTGGAACAAAGAAAGGACTTACCCGTTTGTATCCTCTCTTTTGAAATATCTCAAATTGCTGTTCAAATGTTTCCATACCGCCAATACCAGACCCAATCCACACGCCTATACGGTGTGAATTTTGTTCGTTAATTTCTAGGTTGGCATCTTTCACAGCCATCAATGCACTAGCCACAGCAAACTGTGTAAATCGATCCATTTTTCGGGCATCTTTTTTTTCAATAAAATTTTCTGGGTTAAAATCCTTAACTTCTGCAGCCACCTTCGCTGGATAGTCATCTGCATTTAGTCTTGTAAGTGGTCCAATACCAGATTTTCCCTCAAGAATTCCTTTCCAAGTTGTTTCAACATCGTTGCCCAGTGGTGTTACTGCGCCAACTCCCGTCACTACAACTCTACGTTTATTCATTTATACATTCTCCTTTTCTATTCTCTTATATGAAATGATCTTCGAATAATTTGTTTATTTTCCCCAGCGGATAGCAATTGCTCCCCAGGTTAATCCGCCACCAAAGCCAACCATGACAATTAAATCATCGTCTTTAATCTTCCCTGCTTCTACTTCCTCTACTATAGAAATTGGAATAGATGCAGCAGAAGTATTTCCATATTTATGGATCGTTTTAGACATTTTTTCAGGAGGCAGCTCTAGTCTTTGTCTTGAAGCTTCCATAATACGAATATTTGCCTGGTGTGGAATTAAGAAATCAACATCTTCTTTTGAAAGACCTGCTTTCTCCAATACATTAATACAGCTCTCTCCCATTTGTCTAACGGCAAATTTAAATACCTCTCGACCGTTCATTACTATATATTCTTCCTGATATAGGTGTTTTCCTCCTGAACCGTCTGCTCCAAGCTCAAATGAAAGGATTCCGCGGCCTTCAGATACAGCCCCAATAACAGCTGCACCTGCGCCATCCCCAAATAAAACAGCAGTATTACGGTCAGTCCAGTCTGTTATTTTTGAAAGCTTCTCTACACCGACAACAAGAACATATTTGTATACTTGGGATTCAATGAACTGTTTAGCTGTGACAATACCATACATAAAGCCTGCACATGCGGCACTTATGTCCATCGCAGCTGCCTTTTTTGCTCCAAGTTTTTCTTGAATCATACAGGCAACAGATGGGAATGGGGTATCAGGTGTTACAGTTGCCACTAAAATTAAATCAATATCCTCCGGTTGAATTCCGGCATCATCAATCGCTTTTTGTGCTGCCATAAAAGCCATATCTGATGTATCGACATCATCAGCTGCAATTCTCCGTTCTTCAATTCCTGTTCTTGTTCGGATCCACTCATCCGAAGTATCCATCATTTTTTCCAAATCAAAATTTGTCATCACTTTTTCAGGTAAATACCTACCAATACCAACAATCCCTGCTCTCATTTCGCCAACTCCTTCGGATTTATGGAAATTATATCAATAGTTTAATATCAATTATTATGACTTGGTACTAATTTTATCAAAAATGTTTTTTTTTCACAACAACTAAACTACTAGATAAAAAAACAAGCTGCCAACAAGATATGGCAGCTTGTTTCTTATTATGTATGAGAGAAAATTACTCAGGTAATTTTCCTGTTTCTTTATAAGTTTGTATATACCTTTTCATTTTTTGAACAAAGTCTTTTTTGACTAGAGGACTAAATTTACCCAAAGTGATGACATCGTCTTGAAAATCAAATGAAAGATTTCCAGACTTGAGTTCACCTTTATTAAATTGTTCAGCAACAATCTCGTATAGTTTACCAACATTCTGAATTGTACTTGTTAAAACAGTAGACTCACCTAAATCAGATTGGTCTGAAACATAACCAATGACATATAATCCTCTTTCCTTTACCCTTTCAATCACTGGGACATTATAACCATCACCAGCTGGGTAGATCACATCCACCCCCTGATCCATCATTTTATCTGCTATTTGCATCGCTTTCATATCATTATCCCAATGTTCCACATATTCGATGCTTACTTGAATGTCATTTTTCTCAGCTAGTGCCCCTTGATAAAATCCTTCAATTTCGGGCTGCCATTCATAGGCGGCTAAAACTCCCACTTTATTTTTTTTTGACATATGGGCAGCAACCATCCCGCCAAAAAAACCCATTGCATATGACTTAAAATTGAGGCTAGTAGTATTAGGATTCTTAGCATCACCATTAAAACTGACAAAGTGTATATCTGGATATTTCGAGGAAAGATGATTAAAATATTCTGCATACTCCGAACCATGGCCGAATATCAGATTTACACCTTTTTGCTCAAATTCTTTCACAGCTCGTTCAACTGCGTATTCAGAATTCATTCCTTCTTTATAAAAAACATCGACTTCCAATTTTGATTGGATCCTTAACAATCCTTCAAAACCTCTTGTCCCCCAAACCTGGTCATTGATTGTCTCAGGGACCAACAAACCAACTTTTGTTAAATGTCCCTTCGGTTTCGTAACTCCACACGCCCCCAATAAAAAAAGGCATAGTAAAATGATTCCGAAACGTTGCAGCATTCATTGCATCTCCTTCGAGCGGCACCCTAACCAAACACGTTATTTCTATTAACAGTAATAAAAAGGAAGAACATATTTTCTTTCATTCTAACCTTTGAATAATAAAATGAAAAGATTAATTTAGCTAATTGGACCTAAAACAGTTAATAGCGATCTGATGAAAGGTTCTGGTATAGCCATTTCGTATGTTCCATTTGTTTCGACAAAGAAGAAGAGATGGGCGTAATCCTTGTTGGTATTATTCTCTTGATTTCTCCATCAATTTGAAGTTTTTCTTCATTTTTTGATTTTCGATACCTCTCCTTTATTTTTAAATATTCAGCACATGTATCCCAATACATGTCCTTTCCACTTTCCAATAAATAGGTACCTGACTTTTCTGATTCTATGATATCAAGGATGGATTCTGCAACATCATCAATAAAAAGCGCATCATCCATCCACTCTCTTTCCGAATGAAAAACCTCAGTATTTAAGATCGATGCAAGAATGACTTGTTGAAACATAAATGTTGAAGGCTGCCACGGACCATAAATAGTAGGTAAATAGATCAATTGTAATCTATTAGATACCTTATTTACTTTATTGATAAATTCATGAATTTCTTTCGACCCGATCCCTTTTAGCAATTGAATGGGCAATAATAATAAAATCTTGAGATTACATTTATGTTTGTTAAAATAAGTAAGAAATTTTTGGGTGAACTGTTCATTTAAAATAATGGACTCTTGTTGTAACATAAAAAAATCATAGATAGGAAAAATCATTGTCCGATCATTGTCCGTTCCATCCAAAATTCCCTCGAACGTATATTCCTTGAAATTGGCATTTCTCCCCACCTCAAGTCTTTTCTCATCTACATAGGTACCATCCGCCTCTGGGATATGAACACCTTTTACCTCAATTCCTTTATTTAATAGGACTTGCCCAATATGAAATCCTAAAAAATGATATACACCTATAATGATGGCCTTGTCCATACTTACTTCCTCCTCAAACTAGCCTTATAAAATCCTATGCTATTCTAGAAGGAAATATTTCTTTGAGGAGGTGAACCTATAAAACCGATTCATGTGATTTAAAGAATTTGTAACATATTTTTCCAAGCTGTAGTTTTTTTTCAGGAAGGAGAAAGGTGGGATTAATAGGCGAAGAACCAAGAATTTGTTGATATTGTTTTGATTGATTGTATGACCTGGCTCCTGAGAGAACGTGAATAATATGAACTGGGATTCCATCTTCTAATTGAATCGGCACGTCCATTTTAGAAATCAAGTTGTTCAGGCCTATTTCATCCAATTGATATGCATCCATTATCTCTCTTGTTAATTTTTTGTAAAAAAGTTTATGTTCCTTTTCTTGTTCAAGATGGTATTTTAATGAAAGAATTGGATTGAGAAGTAAAACAGACCTAATATTTTCTTTCATTTTCTTCATTAATTGGATTGCTATTAAAGCACCCATTCCTTCTGCTAAAATGTGAATTTTGTGGTTAAGTATCTCACTCCGAATCACCTGATGATATAATCTTTGTGCAAGGTCAGCAGCACGTTCGCTTCCCCAATTACGTCCATAAAGATTAGAGGAAAAAATGGTGTACCCCATTTCTTTTAACTCATCGATGATGACCAGCTTTCCTTCATTTTGCGTCCAAAAGCATTTACCTTCTTCCACAAAATGTCTTTCATCACCTATCACAAGTACCCCAAATCCGGTCGGTTTTTCAGGGTAATAAATGATATTCCATTGGGTATCCATTTGAAAACTCCGGCTCTCCATCGGTAATATCTCCTTTTACATATTTCCTCACGATATTGTATGCCATTTCACAAAAGCGGCACGGGGATATGCCTATTTCCAATCATTTATAAAGAAACGGTTCATAATTTTCAAATCATATGGTAATATAAGATAGGATGTAATATAGGCAGGTGAAAATAATGAGGTATTTTTGGACGTTTTTCTGGACTTTTCTATTGGTAGAAATGCTTACATATGTGGTTAGTTCAATGTCTTCTGTTGCATTTGATTTTAAAACAGGTGCATTAGTTTCTGTAATCGTGACCATTTTAATTATTGTAGCTACTACTTTAATTCCAAATGAACCTGTACAAAAACATTAATAGTTTGACATTTCTTAGGTCCTCCATCATAATGGAGGACCTTTCATTTACACAATTGTCTACATAACCTTTAATAAAAGCTCCCCATCTGCTTCGATGATTTCTACTTTCGTGCCTTCGTGTATCCTCCCGGATATAATGTCACGGGCAAGCTTCGTTTCAATATTTCTTTGCAAGTATCTTTTTAAAGGCCTTGCCCCATAAACCGGATCGTATCCATTAACAGCTATAAATTCTTTCGCCTCTTCACTAATCGAAAGTTCTATCTGTTGCTGTTTAAGTCTATTTTCCAATTCCTTCGTTAATTTAACAACAATATTCTTAATATCCTCTAATGTCAAAGGCTTAAATAGAATCGTTTCATCAATCCGATTTAAAAATTCCGGTCTAAAATGACTTCTTAATTGTCCTAGAACTTTTTCTCTTGTCGTTTCAGATATATCCTTTTCCTGATCGGAATGATCCAGTAAAAATTGGGATCCAATGTTAGATGTCATAATAATGACCGTGTTTTTAAAATCAACCACTCTTCCTTGTGAATCAGTAATCCGTCCATCATCAAGAGCCTGCAAAAGAATATTAAAGACTTCCGGATGTGCTTTTTCAATTTCATCCATTAAGATAACTGAATAAGGCTTTCTACGAACAGCTTCTGTCAACTGACCTCCCTCTTCAAATCCGACATAACCAGGAGGGGCTCCAATTAATCGTGAAACAGCATGTTTTTCCATATATTCGGACATATCAATCCGTATGATATGTTCCTCACTGTCAAAAAGTGACTCTGCTAGTGCTTTGGCAAGTTCCGTTTTACCAACCCCAGTCGGTCCTAAAAATAAAAATGAACCAATCGGCCTATTCGGATCTTTTATTCCAGCTCTTGCCCTAAGTACTGCATCAGCCACCAAATTTACAGCTTCTTCTTGCCCAATTATCCGCTTATGAAGGATGGATTCCAGACGCAATAGCTTTTCTCTTTCACCTTCAACGAGTTTGGATATCGGGATACCCGTCCATCTGGATACTATATTAGAAATTTCTTCTGCAGTAACCTCTTCTCGCAGCAAACGGTCATCTCTTTCTGTTGCTTGTTCAAGCTCCTTTAATTCTTTTTCTGCCGATGGAATCAAGCCGTGACGAAGTTCCGCAGCCCGATTTAAATCATACTTATCTTCTGCTTGCTGCAACTCTCGGCGATATGCTTCAATTTGTTCTCTCTTTTCCTGCAATTTTTGAATAACTTCTTTTTCACTAAGCCACTTGGCTTTCATCACATTGGCTTGTTCTTTTAACTCAGCTAATTCTTTTATGAGTGCATCCAGCCTTTGTTTACTGACCTCATCTTGTTCCTTTTTTAAAGCAGCTTCTTCTATTTCCAATTGCATAACTCTTCGGGTCACTTCATCCAGTTCTGTAGGCATGGAATCAATTTCAGTTCGAATTAATGCACATGCCTCATCTACAAGATCAATGGCTTTATCAGGAAGAAACCTATCTGTTATATATCGGTCGGACAATGTGGCAGCTGCAACTAATGCCTGGTCATGAATTTTAACCCCATGATGAACTTCAAAGCGCTCCTTTAGTCCCCTTAATATGGAAATCGTATCTTCTACATCCGGTTCCTGAACAAGTACCTGCTGAAATCTTCGCTCTAATGCTGGATCCTTTTCTATATATTTTCGATGTTCATCTAGCGTTGTTGCTCCAATACAATGTAATTCTCCCCTTGCAAGCATCGGTTTCAGCATGTTGCCTGCATCCATTGCTCCTTCTGTTCGACCAGCTCCGACAATGGTATGAATCTCATCAATAAATAAGATGATCCGACCTTCGCTTTTTTTAATTTCATTCAATACGGCTTTTAATCTTTCTTCAAATTCCCCTCTAAATTTCGCCCCGGCAATTAATGCACTCATGTCTAAGGCAAAAATCGTTTTATCCTTCAGTCCTTCTGGTACATCCTTTCTCACAATTCGTTGAGCAAGACCTTCAACAATAGCCGTTTTTCCAACTCCAGGTTCGCCAATTAATACCGGATTGTTTTTTGTCTTTCTGGATAAAATTCGAATTACATTTCGGATCTCCGTATCTCTCCCAATGACCGGGTCCAATTTTCCTGTCTTAACCTCAGCAACCAAATCTCTTCCATATTTTTCTAGAGCATTATAACTCGTTTCTGGATTTTGTGAAGTCACTCGCTGGTTCCCCCTTATTTCTTTTATTGCTTTCAATACATCTTCTGAGGTCAAACCGTTTATTTGAAGGATGTTATGGATTTCAAAATCTTTCGTTCTTGCCGCAGCTAATAGAACATGCTCAACGGAAATATATTCATCAGTAAATGTCGATGCTATTTCTTCAGCTTGCACCAAGAGCTTTTGAATTTTTGCTGAAATATAGATATTTCCTTTTTCAACTCCGCTTCCGGTAACCTGAGGTTTTTTCGCGAGAATTTCTAAAAGCTTTTCTTCTACTTTTAATGGACTTATGCCTACTTTTTCGAATATGGCTGAAATTAAACTATCTTCTTGGTTCAATAAGGCTAAAAATAAATGTGGCTCATCCAATTCCTGATGATGCTTCTTAATTCCTAAACTTTGTGCTTCCATTAACCCTTTCTGCAACCGTTCTGTCATCCGGTTTATATCCATTTTCTCACTCCCTTTCTTGACCTTTTTTGACCTTTTAATTTCATTATAAGACAACGGGTGTTTAAAAGTAAATTTATAAAAGCCATCCTTTTGGATGGCTATATGTTTTGCAATTATGGTTTTCTCAAATACGTCCAGACCCTGTCATCATTAGAAGTCTCAGGAAACCTTTCTCCTGCTTTGAGCTTAATTTTTTTTGGATTGACTACATTATCCCCCGATTCTCCAATTTCAATATATATACCATTGTTTGGTGCTTTTTTACCCGGTCGAAATTGATGACTTTGCCCCATCATTTTCCCTCCTTATCAATATCATCTATATTATGACCATTATAAATGATAACGATTAGAGGAAGTTCCTTCTATTTTAAAGAATAGATTGTATTTTAGTCATGAAAGTATAGCTACTTTACTTCTTTTAAAGATTGACCAACCAGAGATATTCTTTCATGTTTTTCGACAATATTTCCTAAGAAATATGACGGATAAGCATTTGAATCATTTTTTGAAGTGCAGCCTCATCACTGATATGATAGCAAGGGATCATCGTTTCTTTTTCTATGGCAGCTATGATTTCATCCTTCCAATATAGTATTGCAACTACATTGGTTAAATTATGAAGTAATGGAATATCATTTTTATCCCTTAATAAAAGAATCTTAGGATATGTTTCTTGCTTGTATCCCTCCACTAAAATCAGATCTGGCTGAAAATACATAAGAAGTTTTATTTGCTGTTCTAGTCCATCAGGCACCTTATCAGCCTGGAGAATCAATCTCCCTTCACCTTCCACAAGGGATACATTTGCTCCTGCCTTTAAATACTTTGTAGAATCCTTTCCCTCCACAATATCCGGTTTACCGCCATGTCCATGATGCTTAATAACAGCTGTACGGATACTTGCATCCTTTAAACCTTCAATGAGCTTTAAAATAAATGTGGTTTTTCCACTGTTTTGATAGCCAACAATTTGAAAAATAACAGGCTTTACCAAGGCCACTCACTGCCTGTTTGATCTTCAAGTAATAGAACATCTACCTCTGATCCAGCCTGAATCCCTCTTGTACCTCCAGGAAGGATCATCAATGAATTGGCGCCTGCCAGACTCATGATAATATTTGATTTATCCAGTCCACTAGGGGAGACTCTAAGTCTGCCGCCATCGATTGTTACAGTACTTCGGACTAATCGTGTAAAAGGATTGGCTTTAGGAAAATCAACGTCTAATATTGCCTTCTCTTTTCTTAAGTGCGGTTTTTCTGTAAATAATTGCCTGCGAATAATTGGACGAACAAACAATTCAAACCCTACATAACAGGCGGAAGGATTTCCAGAAAGTCCAAATAGTAGTTTTCCATCATAATGGGCCACGGTAGTAACACTTCCTGGTCTCATTGAAACTTTATTAAATAATACTTGTGCATTTAATTTTTTATATATCTCAGGCAGGTAGTCAAAATCCCCTACAGAAACACCTCCTGTTGTAACCAACAGATCTACTTTCCCAATCACGTCCTTTACTGCCTCAAAACATGTATCAAATTCATCTGGCAGCTTACCGAAATATTGAACACTAGCACCTGCTCGTTCAATTTGGGCAGCAATCATATGGGAATTACTATTTCGAATTTTTCCAGGTAATAAAGGTTCATCAACTTCTAATAACTCAGTTCCTGTTGCAAAAAGCCCCACTATAGGCTTTTTGGCAACAGGAACCTTTTTATATCCAAATGCGGCGAGCATTGCTTGAATTCCAGGATTTATTAGGGTCCCTTTTTTGACTAAAATTTCTCCTTTTGTCGCGTCTTCACCACGAAAGGAAACATTTTCTCCCTTTTTAAAACTACGCTTAATGGACATATATGGTGTTCCATTCTTTTCATAAGTTTTAGCTACTTCAAGCATAACAACAGCATCAGTACCTTCAGGCATCATAGCGCCTGTCATAATTCTAACTGCTTGATAGTCTTTCACCACTTTATTCGAAACCATCCCAGCACCAATATGGTCAATTACTTCAAATTCAATGGGATTAGATTGTGAAGCATTCATCGTATCAACAGACCTAACAGCAAAACCATCATATGGTGCCCGATCAAAATGAGGTACATCACAAGTAGCTATCAAATCCTCTGCTAAATACCGACCATAGCTTTCTTCAATCAGTACATATTCCCTTTTACCAGTAATTTGAAATTCCATAATCTTCTTAACTGCTTCCCCAATCGGAATCGGTTGTCTTCTTTCAAACAATTTTATCGGCTCCTATCATTTAACGATCTATTCCTTTATGTTTTCAACATCATCCATTATAAACCTATCGAAAATTTGCAGACATATCAAATATCACATTTGTGAAAGTTTTTAAGAAAAAATGAAAATCTGGCGGTTATGTGATACAGGTCACCTGTTTTATTTCTAATTTCAATTATGCTTAAGTTAGAAAGCTTAATTTATTAACATAAGGAGGATTTTCCATGAATACATTTCCATTTACAACAAATTCTTTAGTGAAAGATATTGTTAACGGATTACCTAAATCAAGTGATCTTTTTAAACGATTAAGAATTGATTTTTGCTGCGGGGGAAATATTTCTCTTACCGAAGCAGCTAGACAAATTGGACAAAATCCCGATTCCATATTGGAGGAATTAAAAGCATTATTTGAAAAAAGCAATGCTCAAGAAACTGATTTAGAAGTTTGGACAAATTCTGATTCAAGCACCATTATTGACCATGTAATTTCCCATTATCACCGTGCAACAGAAGAAGAATTTAACATGCTAGGCCCTTATGTAACGAAAGTTTCAAAGGTTCATGGTGATCATCATCCAGAACTTATAAAAGTTCATGAATTATTTTTTGCATTGAAGAAAGAAATGTTAGATCATTTAGCGAAGGAAGAAGAAACGGTATTCCCAATCATTAAAAAGCTTGAAGACGGAACAATAGAGAATCGTGAAGATGCAATCAATTTAATTATCGAGCTTGAAAAAGAGCATGACCATGCTGGTGCCATTTTAAAGGAACTTCGCCAAATTACAAATGATTTTACCCCACCATCAGATGCTTGTGGTACGTATCGGTTAGTATACAAAAGGCTGGAGGAGCTTGAAGGATTAACTTTTATGCATGTACATTTAGAAAATAACATCCTATTCCCAAGATATTATTAAGAAAAGCGAAAGCGCCCTGGTCAGCGGCGTATAGCCTCCTCCCAAAAGCTATCGCTTTCGGTCGTGCGATGCTAATGCTGCCGTAGTCTTCCTTGTGGTGGTCTCCAACTGAGATAAAGGAAACACGAAGAACCAAAGGTGATTCGATGTTGACTTATCGTAGGGCGGAGACTGAAGGATACTAGCCGCTAGGGCGCTGGAGCTAGACAGAAGAATACGTTCTAATTAAAAAACTCTCCGCTTTGGAGAGTTTTTTAACCGCCAATGTATGACATTTCAATTTTTTTACGGTTATTATTCGTTTCTGCTGTTCGTTCATCTGAATAACGATCGTCCCGATGGTTCCATATCGATGAAATTCTTTCTGCAATTTCTTTATCGGATGCCCCATTTCTCATGAAATTTCGTATATCGTGGCCATTTCCATTAAATAAGCAAGTATAGATTTGGCCGTTTGCAGAAAGACGTACACGTGTACAGCTAGAACAAAATGATTCAGATACAGATGTAATAAAACCAACTTTAATATTTGTACCTTTGTAACGATAATGCTTAGCAACCTCACCAAAGTATGCCGCATCTAAGGGTTCTAATTCAAAATGTTCTTGAAGTAGGTGAAATATTTCTTTTTTGGTAACAACATCATCCATTTTCCAGCCATTCGTCGAACCAACATCCATATATTCAATATAACGTAGCTCCAAACCATTCTCTTTGCAGAATTTAGCCATTGGTATAATTTCTAAATCATTTAGGCCTTTTTTTACAACCATGTTTAATTTGACACCCAGCCCTGCTTTTTTAGCTGCCTCAATTCCTTCAAGGACAGGTGCAGTACCAATTCCACGGCCATTTATTTTTCCAAAAAGTTCATCATCCAAGCTATCTAAACTTATATTCACTCTTTTTAAACCAGCTTCTTTTAGTTTTGTAGCTAACTTAGGGAGCAGTACACCATTGGTTGTTAAACCTAGATCTTCAAGACCATTAATACAAGACAGTTTTTCAACTAGTACAGGCAAATCTTTTCTTAAAAGCGGTTCACCGCCGGTCAAACGAATCTTCTTAACCCCTAGGCTCACAAATATTTTTGCTAAACGCTCAATTTCTTCATATGACAACAGTGCACTTTTGGGAAGAAATTTAAAGTCTGGGCCAAACTGATCGGCTGGCATACAATATTGACAGCGAAAATTACAGCGATCAAAGACAGAGATTCTTAAGTCCCTTAATGGTCTATTTAATTTATCTTTAACAATGATTTTTTTCACTCGATCAACTCCATGAAATAAAAGAAGCTTTTACCTTATTGTAACAGAGATGCATATTTAATACTGTTATTTTATTCACTCTTGCTTCATTATTCTTTTTTTTGTAGTAATTAAAACTTAAATGATAAGTTTCTACCAAATTTTGTAATATCCATTAAAATTGTTATAAGTTTTCACTATATTGTCATTGTTTACCCCTATTAATAAGAAAATCCTGATATAAAATGGTACTAACGAATCATATTGTTAACACAAATTCAATAATTTTTTGTTCGAGGTGAACAGAATGACGACAACTTTGAAGCCTACGCATTCCATTGAAATAAAAGAGTTGCTTAAATTTGCTGACCGCAGATTTAGAAGTGAAAGAGGAAGATTTTTATTCCAAGAGGGAATGGTCGCTGATGAGCTTTATGTAATTATTTCCGGTAAAATACAAATTAGTAAAATTACATCTGATGGTCGGGAGCTATCCTTAAGAATATGCGGTGAAAATGAAATATGCGGTGAATTAACACTTTTTACCGATCAACCAAAATATTTATTAAGCGCGAAAGTCCTTGAAGAAGGTGAAATTGCCGCAATTAAAAAAGAAGTCATTGAAAGTGAGATTTTTCAGAATAGCAAGCTTGCCTTTGAGTTAATGAAATGGATGAGCGATCATTTCCGAAAAACTCAAACGAAATTCCGTGATCTTGTCCTGAATGGGAAACGCGGCGCTCTCTTTTCTACATTAATCCGAATGACAAATAGTTATGGTGTAAAAAAAGGCGATGGAATCTTAATAGATCTTCCATTAACCAATCAAGAACTCGCCAATTTTTGTGGAACTTCCCGTGAAAGCACAAACAGAATATTAAGTGAGTTAAAGCGCGATAATATCATTTCCATAAAACGAGGAAAAATAACCATATTAGATTTGCAGTATTTAAAGGATGAAATTGGCTGTGAAAATTGTCCAGCTGTTTATTGCAATATTGAGTAAGACGGGGAGATTCCCCGTCTAAAATATGAAAAAACAAAATCTCCCTTTTATCTCTTACTGGACTTGTTTTTCCCTCATAGACTTTGGAATATAAACACAAAATGGTTCACTTTCCAAATAATCTCCTGTCATCGCATATGCTCTAGACCGTGATCCACCGCAAACATAACGGAATTCACATACACCACATTTACCTTTAAACCCATCTGGATTTCTTAATGATTTAAAGATTGGTGATTCCCGATAGATTTCTGCTAATGGTGTTTCACGAACATTACCTGCTTTCACTGGTAGAAGACCACTCGGATACACATCTCCAATATGCGAAATAAACACAAATCCATTCCCATCATTTACACCTTTAGGTGCCCGACCAAGCCCATCAATAGACCCTGTTAATCCTTTTTCCGTCAATGCCGATAGATAACTAATTTCATCCGTCTGCATTTTTGCTTCACGCATTTTTTGCTGGATAACCACTCGGCGGTAATGCATGGCTTCCGTTGTTTTAATATCGAATGGCACTTTTTTGCTCAGTTCATAAAGCCAGCGAAGTACTTTTTCATGCTCCACAGGTGAAATCATGTCAGATGCCTGTCCTCTTCCAGTAGGAACAAGGAAAAACACACTCCATAACACACATTTTAATTCTTCAACCAAGTTAGCCATTTCATCGAGATGATCATAATTGTATCTTGATATAACCGTGTTAATCTGAATCGGCATTTCTAATTCATGCAAATATTTAATCCGTTCCATTGTTAAATCAAATGAACCGGATGTTCCTCTAAAATGGTCATGGATTTCCGCATTTGGACCGTCAATACTAAATGCCCAACGGGAAAGTCCGACTTCCTTCGCCTTGCGCATCGCTTCAAATGTTACGTTAGGTGTAGCACTTGGTGTCATGGAAACACGAATACCTTTTTCAACGGCATATTTGGCAAGCTCAAAAATATCTTCTCTCATTAGGGGATCCCCGCCAGTAAAAACAAGAAGCGGGTTGTTCATATCATATATTTGATCAATTAAATGTTTACCTTCTTCAAAAGTCAGCTCTCTTGGATCTCGAGTATATTGTGCATCTGCACGGCAATGCAGACATTTTAATTGACAGGCACGCGTTAGCTCCCATATAACAATAAATGGATCTTTATTAAAATCCCGGCTAAAATCCATGATGAAACGCCTCCTAATAACGGCTATCTTTAACCAATAGCCATAATTACTTCGTATTATAAAGGTGTTTATGTTAAAAAAAAGTGAACTATCTCACAATTATTGTTAAAGATATGGACGTTTTGTGAAGTGTCACAAATTTTTCGGTTTTCCCCTAATGAATTCATTGATATATCTTTAAAAATACAAAAAACAGCAGAAAATCTGCTGCTTTTTAAGAAATCGTTAATACCTCATATTTTGCTGCCAAGTCAACAAATTCAGCCATTCCACTAATTTTTCCGACAGCCAATTTATTACTTACTTTATAATGATCAGCACATGTTTTACATGCTAAGATTTCGACACCTTTTTCTTCCATTTCTTTAAGATGAACAGAAACTAAAGAATTCTCTGTCATCGTTAATACTCCGCTGTTCATACAAAATACAGCGACAGGAAGTTCTTCTTTTTGCTTTACAATCGTAAAGAAGGTTTCCAACACATTTTCACCTAAGGTTTTATCGCCATTCCCAAGTTGATTGGAACTGACTAAAATCACTTTGCCTTTCATATTTCTTCCTTTGGTCCCCCCTTAACGGATCCCTAAAGCGATTTTCGCGTAGCGGGACATCATGTCTTTATTCCATGGAGGATTCCAAACGATATTCACATCAACATCTTTAATTTCGGGAATATCTGAAAGCGCCCGTTTTACTTGATCCACAATCGTACCTGCTAGTGGGCAGCCCATGGAAGTTAATGTCATGGTAATAGTAACTTTCCCTTTATCATCCATTTCCACATTATAAACTAAGCCTAAATTAACAATATCAACGCCCAGCTCAGGATCAATAACCAGCTCAAGAGCACCCATTATATTTTCTTTTAAATCTTCATTCATTATTGATCACTCCTTATTAATTATCTGCAATAATTCCAAGTGGAAAACTTTGTATGAAAAAGAAAAGGAATAGCTCATTCTCCTACCTTTTTCTATCCACTTGTAAAGCTAGTATATCGAGTTTCCCAATGCTTTGGTGTGAATTTTTTTACAGTTTGGATATAAAATTGTTAACATAGTAACTATGAAAAGCATATTTTTAAAACCTTACTTATTTGTAGTGTAACATGAAGAGAATTATTTTCCTAAAATTTAGCATGAGAAAGTAAAATTGAAATATAAAGGAGTCTTTAAATGACAATCAGACACTTAATCGCATTGGATTTGGATGGAACATTATTAAAAGATGATAAAACGATTTCTGCGAAAACTAAAAACATCCTTAAAAAAGCAAGAGAGCAAGGACACATCGTGATGATTGCTACTGGCAGGCCTTTCCGCTCAAGTGAAATGTATTATCGGGAATTGGAACTTAACACTCCAATCGTAAATTTCAATGGAGCGTTTACCCATCATCCCCTTGATCCAAATTGGGGATTTTTCCATGAACCACTGGATATAAAAGTCGCAAAAGATATTGTGGAAACATGTAGAAACTTTCATTTTCACAATATTATTGCAGAAGTTATGGATGATGTATATTTCCATTACCATGACCAAAAACTAATTGAGATATTTAGTCTCGGAAACCCGAATATTACTACTGGAGATTTAGTCGATTATTTAAAGGATTCACCGACTAGTATGCTCATCCATACAGAAGAAGATGAATTAAAAAAAATCCGCGACCACCTTTCAGAAGTTCATGCTGAAGTCATTGACCATCGTAGTTGGGCGGCACCATGGCATGTCATTGAGATTATAAAAAGCGGATTAAATAAAGCTGTTGGCTTAAAAAAGGCTGCAGACTATTATGGGATACCAGCGGAAAGGGTTATAGCTTTTGGTGATGAGGATAATGATTTAGAAATGATTGAGTACGCTGGACATGGAATAGCGATGGGAAATGCAATTGATCAAGTAAAAAATATTGCCAATGATGTCACGTTAACGAATGAGCAAGACGGAGTTGCTTTATATTTGAAAGATTTATTAAATCTTTAGTAAGCCCTTAGCTAATCACCATTGTTTACCTATATGAACCGTTCAATGTTGGGCATACTATTTCTTGAGGCAGCACAGCTGTTTCAAAAAGAGCCTTGAGCATATTGGAGGGATTCTAAATGGGTAAAGGAAACAAATCTAAACGCTTTGTCCAACAAGGAACCGATTCGGTCAGAAAACACGATGAACGAATCCCCTACCACATGACCTATGCTGAAGCGGAAGCTCAGAAAATGGCCAATGTGAAAAACTCCTCTCTTGGAGGAATTTAACTATGGGTAATCGTTTGTTCCATGAAGCTCGAAGATTTGTTGAAATGGCGAAAACCGCAAACCCATCTGACCGCGAAGAGGCAGTAGCAAAAGCCAAGAACGCACTAAGCTCTGCTTTTGCTAACTCCACTTTCGCAGAACAAAAACAACTCCAAGAAATGCAACAAGAGCTTGACCAAATCACCTAAATGCACGATAAAGAAAGTGGAGGCGGCCTTTAAGGCACCTCCTCTTTTCATTTAAACTTTTCTAAAACGATTGGATACATGTGTTCAATTTGACCCTTATGATCTCGACCGTAAAGATTTAGAAGCAAAGAAGCATTTTGCGGCAGTTTATCTTTAGGAATATCAATTGTAAGCTGAAACGGCGTCCATTCATCCCTGTTTCCGAGTACCTTTAACGGATGCTCTTGGATATATTCCACATGCCCATCTTCAACGGAATAATAAACAATACTTTTTTGTGGACGGACCTCCCCTTTTATCAAATATTTCCCTTTGGTGCCTGACACCATAATATTACGAAAGACAGTGTTTTCCTCTGGAATCAAAAAAGCAAGGGATTTTGTTAAGTTTGAACGGTCTTTTATTGGTTTGTCATTCAAACGTATTGGTTTTAGTTGTGCCAACAAGGTATATTTTCCTGAGGGCACTCGCTTACCATCCAACTGGTAATTCCAATACTCTTTCCATGTGATTGTTTCTTTTGGCTTTAACGATATCATATGAATGGCCTGTAGAAAAAGTCTTCCTTTTGAAAATCGATATACTTCTTCCCCTTCTTGGTTAGTAATCACAAGTTCATAATACTGCGAAGTTGGAAATTCATAATGAAGAGGAAATTTTCCTTTATTTTGTAAAACTAGTTCTATTTCTACCCTTTCAGGCCCTGGTGTAACATTTACATTCAAATCGTTATTCTTTTCTCTCCATCCACCTGCTGCCTCTGTTCTAATTATGGTTGAAAAAAATAACATTATGGCACAAAGAATTATTCGCATATAAACCTCCATCTCTGCTAATCTCGGCGAAAAAACCCATAAACATCTGTAGTTTGAATGATATTTGTAAAAGCATCTGGATCCACTTCATGAATGATTCGTTCTAAATCAAAAAGTTCATATCGTGTAATGACAATCATCAACATATCCCTTGTTTCATTCGAAAACGCACCTTTTGCTGGAATCATAGTAATTCCCCGAACAAGTTTCGAATGGATAGCTTTCTTCATCTCATCCGCTTTTTTAGTAATGATAAAAGCAGTTAATTTGTGATGCCTTGTATGAATAGTATCAATCACTCTTGTAGAGGTATATAGGAAAACAAGTGTATATAGTGCTTTTTCCCATCCGTAAAGAAAGCCTGCTGTTACGACAATAATCCCGTTCAGAATAAACATATACGGACCAATAGGTTTATCCTTCAATCTCGACAATATCATCGCTATAATGTCTAAACCGCCAGTAGAGGCCCCCCACTTAAGTGTTAATCCGACTCCAACGGCAATAATAACTCCTCCAAAAACCGCATTTAATAAAATATCATTTGATACATGGATAATAGGTATAAGTTCTAAAAAAAATGATGAAAGAACCACACTTAGAAAACTGTAAATCGTAAATGATTTCCCTACCTTTATCCATCCCAGAATGGCGACTGGAATATTAAGGAGCAACAATAGTATCCCGACGGATAAATGAAAAGGGGTATAATCCGTAAGCACTTTTGAAAGTAATTGGGCAATTCCTGTAAAACCACTTGAATACACATTTGCTGGAATTAAGAAAATATTCATTCCAAGCGCACTTAGAAAAGCTCCTAAAATAACAACGAAAAATTTTTTTGTCTGGAGCCAAAACAACAAAATCCCCCCTTTTTAAGCAAGTTAAGGTAATTGTGTTTTTAATCTGAAACCGATAAACTTAAAACTATATATCATTAGTTTTTCGAAAGCAGGTGAGCTTCATGCAGGTAAAAATACTAGCTGACAGCGCATGCGATTTACCAAAAAGTTTTTATGAAGAAAATAAGGTTACCTTATTCCCTTTAAAAGTAGAGATCAATAACCAAGAATTTGAAGATGTTAAAAACATTGATCCAAAAACCGTTTATGAAGCAATCAGAAACGGCTCAATTCCCAAAACATCACAAGTTTCTCCGCTATTGTTTCAAGAAGTCTTCACACAGATGGCTGAGAATAATGAGAAGGGAATTTATATTGCTTTTTCCTCACAATTATCAGGAACGTATTCTACTGCTGTTATGATTCTCGATCAAGTAAAGGAAAAATATCCAAATTTTGATTTAACCATTGTTGATTCTAAATGTGCCTCCCTTGGTCAAGGATTGATCGTCAAAGAAGCAGCAAGGTTAGCAGCAAATAATGTATCTAAAGAAGAAATTCTGAAGAAAGTTCAGTTTATGGCAGACCATATGGAGCATTTATTTACTGTAGAAGATTTGGACTATTTAGCAAAGGGTGGTCGTGTCTCAAAAGCCTCTGCCTTCCTAGGGGGTTTACTGAACATCAAACCGATATTAAATGTGGAAGATGGAAAACTCGTCCCAATTGAAAAAATACGCGGGAAGAAAAAAGTCCTTCGTCGTTTAATTGAACTCATGGAGGAACGAGGGGAAAATTTTCAAGATCAAATCATCGGGATTAGTCATGCAGATAGTGAGGAAACAGCGATAGAAGTAAAAGGCATGATAGAAGAAGAATTTCGTCCAAAAGAAGTATATATTTCATCGATTGGTTCAGCCATTGGCGCCCATACTGGGGCAGGAACTATATCTATATTCTTTTTAAATAAAATGCCAACATAAAAGTGAGGTGTCAATTCACCTCACTTTAATTATTTATGATCCGTTTTCTTCGAGTACTGATTTTTTCCAGCTTTGCGATTTTTTTCGCGCATCATGTTCTTTTCATGGAGCAATGCATTATGATCTTGTGCTTTTTTATCATTATCTGATGTATGTGGCATTATTTTGACTCCTTTCCATAAAGATTCGCTTTATATTTTCTGTCAATATGGAAAAGAGTATGTAAGGAAGTTAATCTTTCTTGGCATAAGTCCAAAAGCCTTCTTGATAAACCTTTCCCTCTTTCATCAATTTTCCCAATGCCCGTTTAAATGCAGCTTTACTGAGACCAAAGCGTTCTTGAATATCTTCTGGCATACTTTTATCACTGTATGGCATGGCCCCGTTACGACTCATCAAATAATCATAAATCCTTTTTGCATCCGTATCCTGTGTCTCCTGTTTTCGACCAAGCAAAGAAACATTTATCGTTCCATCTTCCTTAACATCAATAATCCTTCCTTCCACCTTTTCACCTAAACGCGGTTCCTGTTTCCGCTGGGATTCATGAATGAACCCTTTGAAGCCCTCAACTGTATATATCCAGCTTCCGACTTTTGCTGTCCTATATATATATCCATGAACATTTTTATTAAAATCCTTCCTAGCCGCTTTACTGGCAATCGATTGGATCACTTGGTCCGTTGCCAGTTTCGCATATAATAGACCATTTCGGTTGACCCTTAATGTGACATAAAGAAGGTCCCCTTCCTTCGGCCAGACAGATTTGTAGGACGGCAGATCTTCCTTCCCTAGCAAGATATCTTTTCTAAGTCCGATATTTAGAAACACACCGATTTCCGGTTTCACACTCGTTACTTTTACCCAAGCATAACTGCCGACTGCAACCTCAGGAATGGTCATAGAAGCGGCAGGACGACCTTCTGAATCAACATAGATGAAAACTTCTAATTCGTCCCCCTCTTCTAACTCTCTGTTTGCGTCATTAGAATGAAGCAAAATATCCTCATCACCGTCGGTTAAAAAATAACCAAACCGTGCTTTGCGGGCAACTGTTAATATTGTAGTTTTGCCAATTAATTCTTTAATGGACATGAATAACTCCCCTTTTCTTTTTTGGAGAATATGTTAAGTTGTTTGAACTGCTTTATTTTACTATAATGTAGGCATAAAGGAAAACTTTAGTAGGATATTAAGGAAGTGGAGGTAGAAATCATGTCGAAAGACAGCTCATTTGATATTGTATCCAAAGTGGATTTTTCAGAAGTAACAAATGCGATTACTCAAACGATGAAAGAAATTAGCACTCGCTATGATTTCAAAGGAAGCAAGAGTGAAGTCACTCTTGATAAGGAAGAGCTTGTTCTAATCTCCGATGATGAATATAAAATGGAACAGTTAAAGGATGTCTTACTTAGTAAATTAATTAAGCGCGGTGTTCCGATTAAAAACTTAAATTACGGTAAACTAGAAAAAGCATCAGGGGGCACGGTTCGTCAACGCGTTAAGCTTGTTCAAGGGATTGACAAAGAAAATGCCAAAAAAATTAATACCATTATTAAAAACAGCGGCTTAAAGGTGAAAAGCCAGGTACAAGAGGACCAAATCCGTGTCAGCGGCAAAAGCCGGGATGATCTGCAAAAAATCATTTCCTTGGTGCGTGAGGCTGATTTAAGTATTGATGTACAGTTTGTGAATTATCGATAGTAGAAATGATTAGGAGCTTATAGAGACGAGCTCCAGGTTAAGTCTTTCTAGAATCGAAGATACTGCTTACATAACAAATATTAATAATGAAAACCATAGGATAATGCAAATCATAGTAAAACGCATCGGGAAACCGATGCGTCCATTATTATTCTACGCTATTTCTTTTACCTCTCTTAATAATTAAAATCAAGAACAAAAGTATAAGAAGACTAGAAATGACAACGGCTAAAATGAATGGAATGTTTAATCCTGATTTATCTGCAAGCACATATATCTCCGATTCATCACGTTCTATAACTAAGATGTATTTGTCATTCTTACTACGAACCAAATCTCCCGCCAATAAGCCGCGTAGTTCTTTACCTTTCTCTAGCTGATCAGCTGTTAATGTTACTTTTTGAGTTTCTCTAGTATTATTGATGGCAATTACTGCTGTTTCACCTTTATATTTCCGTTTATATACTGCCATACCATTTTGATCATACAGTACTTCCATTGTACCTCTAGTTAAAGAAGGCAACTTGTTTCTTAATTCGCCTAGTTTCGTCATATAGTCAATCAGTTCTTTTTCTGCACGGAAATTCATCAATCGGCGATTATCAGGTATTTCACCACCATTTAGGGCAATTTCAGTGCCGTAATAAATGACGGGAATCCCTGGTGTAGTATACAAATATGTAAGTGCTGTTTTCCAGCGAGCACCCGGAAACTGTCTTTCTTCAACAATATCTTTTGTAAATCTTGATGTAAATTCATTATCGAAGAAATTTGCCGTTACATGAGCATGTTCCCCATTTTCCGAATAAGAATTAAGAGTGGTGAAAGAACGGTTTGTATTGGCGAAAACCTTCCTTAAATTCTCACTATGACTGTAATCGAAAACGCTGTCTATTCCGGCTTTTTGATATTTTTCTTTATCAATAGTGGTATTTTCAGAAGTTATTCCCATTAGAAAAAAGTCATTTTTTTCTCCTTTTACAGCCTTTGAAAAATTACTCCAAAAACTTAAAGGAACACGGTTAACTTCAGGCAAACTATATCCATCTATATCAGTTTCGTTTATCCACCATGTAGCTGCATCAATTAATTCATTTGCTTCACTAACTTCCAAATTCATTCTATTCTTATTGACTACAACAAAATCGATAATTACTTTCAGCCCTCGTTTATGGGCTTCCTTTACTAGCTGCTTGAACTTATTCAACGTACCGAAATGTTCGTCTACTTTATAATAGTCCTGCACCCAATAACCGTGATAGCCGCCTTTTGTATTATCAAAAATCGGTGTCAGCCGGATCGTTGTAAACCCCATATCATGTATGTAATCGAGCTTATCAATAATACCTTGCAAATCACCTCCATTATATGCTTCCGGATTTTTTACATCTACATCATAATCATTGCTTATATCCGCATTATTAAAGCGGTCAATCATAATGGAATAAACCAGTTCATCTTGCCAGAATCGGCCATCTTTTTTTGGCTCTGCCTTTACTGGAAAGGCTGAAGCGAATAAAACTACCGCGATTAAGAGTAAAATTTTTTTCATATTAATATAAAACCTCCTCACAAAAAGGGAAGAGGATTTCCCCTTCCCTATACTCATTTTAATTTATTAATCTGGTTATTCCAAATTAAAATCATTCGTTCTGTTAATTCACAATGTTAATATTATAATCTTTAAACCATGTGTGCAATTGAACAAAATAGGCTAATAACTGTGGACCTGTCATGAGTTGCCCGAACCAAGGTTCCTGAAAGGAGTTTCCTCCAGACTTAACAAGTTTCTTCAGTTGCTTTTTATCAAAGAATTCATGTAGTGCCGAATTTTTATCTTTTAATATGTTTTCCATCATTATTTGGATAATCTCTGTATAAATTGGATTATGTGTTTTGGGGTATGGACTCTTTTTCCTGAATAGTACTTCCTCAGGCAAAATACCTTCAAAAGCTTTTCTAAGAAGTCCTTTTTCCCGACCACCATACATTTTCATTTCCCATGGGATATTCCATACATATTCAATTAGTCGATGGTCAGCAAATGGAACACGAACCTCTAGGCTGGCTCCCATGCTCATACGATCCTTCCGATCCAGCAATGTAGTCATAAACCAAATCATATTAATATAAAATAATTCCCTACGTTTTGCTTCAGACAAGCTTTCTCCTTCTAATTTCGGTGTCTCAGCACAAGCAAGCTGATATTGCTCCATGCAATACTCACTTAATCTTAATTGTTCCTGCCAATGGGGCTTTAGTAGACCCTCCCGCTCAGAAACGGATCGCATCCACGGAAAACCAGGCCTCTGTAAATCTTGGTGGCGATGAAACCATGGGTATCCACCAAAAATCTCATCTGCACACTCTCCTGACAAACTGACAACAAAATCCTTTTTAATCTCGCGGCAAAACCATAGCAAAGAGGAATCCACATCCGCCATTCCCGGCAAATCTCTTACCCGAACAGCTTCAAACAATTCTTGCGCTAATTGCTTCTGTGAAATGGTCTTACTATGATGAACTGTCTCGTATTGCTTTGACATTAGTCGTATCCATTTTTCATCTGAATTAGGCTGAAATTCATTAGCTGCAAAATAAGTATCATTGCCTTCATAATCGATGGAGTAGGTGTGTAACTGTCCTTTTCCTTGTTTCTCAAATCCTTGGGCTGCAATGGCAGTTATAATACTTGAATCAAGTCCTCCAGATAAAAAAGTACATAAAGGTACATCTGAAACGAGCTGTCTAGTTACAGCATCACTTACTAAATAACGAACCTTTTCAACCGTTTCCTCCAAACTATCCTTATGTTCTGCACTTTGCACATTCCAATAACGCCAAATCTTTAAACCATTCCTTGAAAAGATTAACGCATGAGCGGGTCTAAGTTCTTTTATTCCTTTAAAAACACCCGAACCGGGCGCCCTTGATGGACCGACACCGAACACTCCACGAAGGCCATCCCGATCAATTTCTGCCTTTACTTCAGGGTGTGCAAGTAATGCCTTCAATTCTGAAGCAAATAGTAATCCATTTTGATGTTCCATAAAAAATAACGGTTTAACCCCTAAACGATCCCGTCCAATGAAAAGTTGATCCTTTTTACCGTCCCAAACTGCAAAAGCATAAATGCCATTTAAATGTTCCACACAATCCTCCGCCCATTCTATATAGGCAGTTAACAGTACTTCTGTATCAGAATGCCCCTTAAAAGAATATCCTTTAGTAAGAAGAATTTTGCGGATATCCTCAGTATTATAAAGTTCTCCATTATAACAAATTGTGTAGGTATAACCTTCTTTTTGTTTGGACATGGGCTGCCGTCCCCCCGCCGGGTCAACTACGATCAACCTTTTATGTCCAAAGCCTACATGTAAATCTGTCCATAAATTCGTTTCATCCGGACCTCTTTTTTCTAACGTGTTCGTCATTTTTGTTAGGGTATCCGTTTCTTTACTTATATTTTTATGGTAATCAATCCAACCTAAAATTCCGCACATAAACCCTGCTCTCCCTTCCTGAATCTGCCTTGCATGTTTTTTATTGTATTCAGCCAGAGCAATATAGTTAATTGTCCTAATAACGAAAGTGTGTGAGGAATTCTTTCAAGGATAAAAGAAATTTTTATTTCAGCTAAAAATGATTAAAGTTATAAAAATGATGGATTATGTCTAAAAAGGAAAATGAAAGCTTTAGCACGGAGGGAAACGATGAATCGACAGCAACGAATGCATTTATACGATATTCAAATGAGGGCTTATACAGAAGGATCTGTTGAATATATTAACGACCAATGGATTTTTTTCGATGAGGAGACAGAGGAAGCTTCTTTGTTAGAGAATTTTCTCCAACAGGAAATTGAAATCTTTCGAATGAACCGTTGGAAAACAGGTATACTGGAAGACTCGGGAAAAATTCGAGTAGGAAATGAAATAATCATGGTGCGCGACCATGATAAAATTAGGATTAGAAAGCACTTAATCTATTCTCTTGAAAAATTGCTGGAAGGAATTAATGATGATGCTTTTTTTCAGTTTGTCACAACATTAAATTCTTTAAATTTCTCCATTTATGATTGTATATATTGTTATAATCATTTATCCTTCCTTTCCGATGAAGACTGTAAAGATGGGGTAAATTTCATGGTTTTTGACAATCAAGAGCATATTTGCAGTGTTCAACATCATTTTTGCTATTTTGAAAGGGTAAACGACCGATTTGAATTTACTTTAAATACAGGGAAACGATTAATCATTGAAAAAATGATCTCTTAGGAAAAGGCTCACGAATAATGAGCCTTTTTTAGTTTGGTTATTTAATCATCTTTGCCTTCATATTTTCATACCCAATGTGCCAACACTATTGACCTCTTTAATAACACGATCGAAATATCCTTTTTAAGAAAATCGGTGTAATACGAACGCGTCGACACTAAAGACATGCACTAGACCATCCCTCAATTGAAAGTATAATTTCTTAACCTATAATAAAAGCTGCTAGAGAAATCTAGCAGCCTAAAACAGAATGAATTATTGCGGATACATAATAGACATTGGTAATTTATGAAAACCTAAATACAATACAAGTAGCCATGCAACCACAAATTGAATCCATAATATGTTCGTTTTACGATTAGCAGCAGACTTTCCAAGAATCATTTCAAACAGTCCGATAATCCAAAGACCAACAACCATCTTTAAGATATACCATACATCAATATTGCTGACCATAAAAATAAGTCCTAAACCCGTTCCAATAATAAGAAGATATACTACCCTCAAAATCATTTTGACGATCTTTGCCCCTTTATCCTTTCCGCCTTTTTGCAAAAATAGGGCAATAACAAACAAAATAAGAGCTAAAGCCCAAGCTGTAACATGACCGTGAATCATTCAATTGCCTCCTATGTATATTTTTCGAAAATATCATACCATAGCCTCCGGAAAAATACGAAAAAAACAGTCCAATTAGGGTCATACATCTGTCTATTTCTTCCTCTTCACCTTCCTATTTCCTGAATGTCCGATCAAAATTTGGGCGAACAAATCACATTATATTTGCCTATACATAAGATGATACAGAAGTAATTTAAAAACAGAGGGTGTTTTTATGCCAGCAATAGTGGGAGTTGCTCAGGTGATTACACTTGGTAACAGCTCTATTTTTCATATTGGTGACGTCTATAAAATCATGCCATTTTCAAATGCAAAAACTTTTTCCGGTGCCGGCTCCTTTAATACGGGAGACCAATTAGTTGTAAATAATAAAATGAGTTCGACGAACACATACGATCCTGATACAGTAGATCAGCCGAATTTATTAAATATGTGATGAATGGAGGACTTTCCATGAATTATTACATCCAGCAGTCAATATCCATCAATTTAATAAAAATCGGAGCAATCACCAATTCATCCATCCTTCAAATCGGTAGTGCCGGTATTATTAAATCACAAGCTAATTTATATAATACAGGAGGTTTCACTGAACCCGCACCAGAGGCCGTGCATCCATATGGTGCAACAATAACCGATTTATCAGAATTACCTGCTGTACCATTACAAGCACCAGTTAGAACAAATCATCCTAACTAAAGGTATTGGAAAAAGCAACAAGTGATAAAAGGGGAGAATTATTAAATGGGGTGAGTTCATGTATCAAGATTTTTACCAATACCTTCAATCACTAAAAGGAACTATCCAGTCTCATGAAAAAAGAATAGCCATTTTGGAGCAGACCATCCAAAAAATGCAAAAAGAAATCAAAGAATTAAATGAAAAGAAAACAATTCATGTAGATCGTATAGAATATAAATTTGATCAATTAAAAGTAGAGACTCTTGATGGAACTTTAAATATCGGCTTGAATCCGAATGATTTGTCTGCAATTGAAGAGTTCGAGGTACAAAATCAAACTAATTCCCCGCCAAACTCACCAAAAATGCAAATGCAGCGCTCCTTATTCATTGAAGAAGCCATATACCGGTATTTAGATACAGACCTACCCAGAATTATGGAAGAAAGCCAGAAAAAGCTTGGAATGGAGCCAAATGATTCCTATTTTGAATTTGTGAAACAAGATATCATAAAACAGCTCCCGAATAGAATTGATTTTCATCTTAAAATGAAACAGGAAAAGGAACGTTCTAATGAAGGAATTCAAATCACAGATGAACATATTATTGAAACTTTAAAACAAGAAATCCAAAATGGGGTTATTAGCTTCTTGAAAAATCTTCCAGAATATTTGAAAGGAAGGAATCCTTAATGAATTTTGAAGTATATAATCGAGACTTATGTGTTCAAAATATCGAAATTACTGGTGTGACTAGCTCGTCAATGGTTTTCGTTGGAGATACAAATACTATTCAGCTAGCATCAATATTTGATACTCCTCCAGAATCCTTAATTATTGGCCCATTTGTTCCATTACAACCGGAAGTGACAGGATAATGTTTCAGAGAACTTCTTATGTAGACAATATTCATGTAAAATCGATATCCTATTCCTCTATATTCCAAATAGGCGACTCTCATTATATTTATAAATTATCTAGAGCTATTGCGGTCCAAAGAGAAGCAGAAATTTTTTATGATAATGAAGGAGAATTTTCTAATTATCGCGTGTTTACACGGCCTATTCACTTTGAGCCAATTGATGAACCCATTTCCATTCAACAACACCAATTACATCCGATCATAAAAGTAAATAATATGAATATTACTGGATTATCGTCTTCCTCCATGTTAAATATCGGTAGCAGCAAACATCTTTCATTGGAAGCCAGGGTTAAGCACATACGTCAAATCTTCCCAAAAGAGAATGAACATAACACTAAACCATAGCATATATTATCATAGGCAAGGACCCGACAGTCTAATAAAAAAAGGGTGTTTTTAATGCCAGCAATAATAGGACCCGTACAAATTGTCAATGTGACCGGAGGAATTGTCCATTTTGGTGATACCGTCTATATTTCTCCGAAATCCGGTTCTAAAACTTCTGCCGGTTCGGGTGGATTTAATACTGGCGGTCTTATCGTTACAAATAATGGGCTGAGCGGAACCAATGTCTTAGACACAGACCTAATTGACCAACCTATTACAGGAAATGGTTAAAAATGACATAGACCTACTGGCCTATGTCATTTTCTATTTACATCTTCAATATATGCGCCCCATCAAAGAAGAATAAATATCTCTCCGCTACTTTTCTTTTCCAAATTTGTTCAATAGCTCTTGTATATAATTGGATCTGAAGCTTGTACCTGTTTTCAAGTATTGGCTTCGCTTGTTCAAAGCCCCCTTTGAAACGATCTGTTATTCCATCCGATTTATAATCAATGAGAATAAGACCAGCTTCATCCTCAAGAATACAGTCAATAATCCCTTGAACAAAAACCGACTCCTCTTCATCTTGCCAGTCCGGATATACATCCCGTGCAGGTAAAGATAAAGTAAATGGAACCTCTCGGTGGATCCTCTTGGCATGAAAATATCTGTTTCCCAGTACGGTCTGAAAAAACTGTACAATTAAGTCTGCATTTATTACAGCTGCCTGTTCGGGAGTTAACAATTCATTTATTACCATTTGATTCACTTGGTCAATTATCGATTCACTGCTGACAGGTCTATTTAAATCTATATGTTGCATGACCATATGCATTGCTGTTCCACGTTCAGCAGGACTTATTGACTTTTCCTGCATAAATTTCGGTCGCCTTAAGATGGGCTTTTTAAACCTTCGGACAATATCTGTTCCACTTTGCTCGTCCGCTATTTCCCTTTGTCGTTTGATTTCGGAAACGGATTGCTTAGAACGGTGTGTTACTGCATTTGTAAAAGTATAATTCCAAGAAAGTCGGTCAGTGACTTCTTCTGCAAAATCAGAGACAAGAGGAACCTTTTCCCCATTCCTCACCAGTTCAATAAAATCAGTTGTTTCCTGCCCTGTAATATTCTCCAGTCGATTCAGATCCTCCGCATTCAAAATCGAAATTTTCCAGGCTGAGGGATGCTGGGTAATTTCTTGAGGAACAAGTTCATTAGGCTTAACTGAAGCCTTTAATTCTGAACAATCCTTATGGCGAACTAAAGATGGGCCAATCCAGTCAATATAACTTGAAGCAGATGCCCGTTGGTAATCTTTTAATAGCCAGTCCGTTTGTTCAGATACATCATTCCATTGCTCAAATTGTTTTGCCGCATCTCTTAAAGTGGCGGTTAAATAGAGCTTCTCCTTAGCCCTCGTCATTCCTACATACAAGACGCGCATTTCTTCGGCAAGCATTTCCATTTTCTTTTTCCGCTTAAATGCTAGTTGTGGCAAGGCAGGATAAGTAATTCGCTTTTCTGCATTTACATACTTAGTAGCAAAGCCAGAATCCTTATCAAGTAAATAGGATTTATATAGATCCATCATATTAAATTGCTTGGCCATCCCTGCCATAAATACAATTGGAAACTCCAATCCTTTACTACTATGGATGGTCATAATTCGAACAACATCTTCCTGCTCACCAAGCGCTCTGGCTGCCCCAAGATCATCGCCTCTTTCCATCATTCGCTCAATAAAACGTAAGAAACGGAACAGCCCGCGGAAAGAAGTTTGTTCATAGCCCCTGGCTCGGTCATATAATGCTCTTAAATTAGCCTGCCTTTGTTTTCCTCCAGGAAGGCCACCAACAAAGTCATAAAAGTGAGTATCCCGATATAGCTGCCATATGAGTTCAGAAAGTGCTCCTTGCCTAGCGAGCCTACGCCATTCTTTCAATAATTCGTAGAAGTGTCGCACTTTATTATAAAATGCCTCATCCGTTTCAGCTTTCCGATTTTGACAGAAAGCACTTACCGCCTCCCAATACGAACCTCGCTTGTTATATAATCGGATTTTTGCCAACTCTTCTTCATTCAGACCGACAATCGGAGACCGCAACACAGAAGCCAAAGGAATATCCTGGTACGGGTTATCGATCACTCGAAGTAAAGAAATCATGATTGTCACTTCTGTTGCTTGAAAATACCCTGTTGACAAATCAGCATAAACTGGAATCCCTTGTTGCTTAAATTCTTCCATAATTTGCGGAGCCCAAGTCATAGAACGAAGCAAGATTACGATGTCACGATACCTTAGCGGCCTTTGTGATTTCGTTTTTGTATTATAAACTAATGTTTGCTTTTCTAGTAATTCCTTAATTTTAGTGGCAATCACTCTCGCTTCTAACTGAGATTGATCAAGATCTTCTGCATCAAAATCAGCTTTTACTATCTCTGGATCTGTCTCTTGGTTGGAAGGATCTTCTGACACTTCTGATTTTTGATCAATAATGATCAGCTGTGTCGGGTAAGAAATGTCCTCTGGATATGGGGCACCTTTCCGTAATTCAGCCGCTTCATCATATTCAATTTCTCCAACCTTAACTCCCATAATTTGCTTAAATATATAATTGGTAGCATCAAGCACTTCCTTCCGGCTCCGGAAATTCTGCGCCAAATCGATTCTAAGACCGGAACCAACTCCATCTGCTTTAAAGCGGTTATATTTGCTCAAAAACAAATTTGGCTCGGCCAAGCGAAATCGATAAATGGATTGCTTGACATCCCCGACCATGAACATATTTCCATTCGATTCATCTTCTTTAGCCACAAGCTTTAAAATGGTTTCTTGAACTAGGTTTACATCTTGATATTCATCTACATAAACCTCTTTAAACTGATGTCGATAGGAAATGGCAGCTTCAGATGGAATAAAATTTCCTTCTTCAGTAACATGATCCGTTAATATCTCAAGACAAAAATGCTCTAAATCAGCATAGTCGACAATTCCTCTTTCTCTTTTAACTTTTTCAAAACGATTGGAAAATTCTTCGACAAGATAGACTAGGGTTTTAATTAATGGAAGCATTTCCTCCATATCTCGCAAAAAACTTTCCGGTCCACGGGAAAACAGCTCGTCCTTAATATCTTGGAGTTTTTTCTTTGCACTTTCCCTCAGCTTTTGTGCCTTCGCCGTCAGCTCTTTATCATATTGATCCCCTCTCACCTGTTTCGCTCTAGAGAACGACCAGCATTGCATAGCATCATATAAAGCATTCCATGATTCCTGCTTTGCTTGAATTAACATGTCTATTACTGCCAAATCATCCGTAAAATTTTCTGCCCTTGGAGCTGGACCGCCGGGAAGCTTTGTAATATCCAATCCCCGCTTAATCATTTCCCTAGCTGCATTTAATTGCAGTTCAACATCAAACAGAAGGGCTTTAATAAACGGAAGTTCTTCAATATCAGTTATATTACTTACCTCATACATCGAAACAATAGTATTCAAGTATGCTTTCGGCAACGGATTAGACTTAGCAAAATCATAAATGGATTGAACAATATCCATTAATTCTCTATCACTTCGGTCACTTGTGAAGGAGTCAACCAAGGTAAAGAATGCGTCATTTCCTAGTTTTGCATATTCCTCCTCAAATAACTCATCCATCACTTCATCTCGGAGTAATTGTACCTCCGTTTGGTCGGCAATCCGAAAGCCAGGATCGACATCGATTAAATAATAATATTTACGGATAACCTCTAGACAAAAAGAATGAAGAGTTGAAATCGATGCTTTGTTTAACAAGCTAAGCTGTTTCCTTAAATGACGGGACGCAGGATCTTTATCAATGGCCTTTTCCAATGCTTCACCAATTCGGTGGCGCATTTCTGCCGCGGATGCATTAGTAAATGTCACGACTAGCAATTCATCCACATTGATAGGATCATCTTCTGAAAGGATTTTTCGAATAATTCTTTCCACAAGAACAGCCGTTTTCCCCGAACCGGCCGCCGCGGCAACTAGAATATCTTTATCCCTGGCCATTATCGCTTTCCATTGATCATCTGTCCAAGTAACTCCTTCTGGCTTTGGAGGTATCTCAATATTTGTCAATTTCACCCGCCTCCTTTCTTATAAGTGCAAACACATCTTCCTTTGTATGAGGGACGAGAATCCGGAATCGATTATCTTCAATCGATTCATCAAATTGGCACAACGATCTAAAAGAACAAAACGTACAAGGTATTTTATCCTTTAGTTTATAAGGAGAAATCTCGATATGACCATCAACAATTGCATTCCCAGTTTTTTGATAAAGGCTGCGAACATATTGTTTGAGATCTTCAAATTCTTGCAAACTCGCAACCTTAGATTTTTTTGTAAACTGCCCATCTTTTTTTATTCCGGCTGCAATAATCTGTGAATCTCCTGATTCTAACGTTTGATCCATTAGGCGAATGGCATTTAAATCATTTAACATTAATCCGTTCATTTTAAACTTTTTCATAATTTCTTTTTCAATTTCATCTATTGTTAACATTTTCGTTGTATGCACAAAAGGATTATGAACGTGAAAATAAAGAACACCTGCAGGACTGGCCTTCATCTCCACTAACTCATTAGAGTGGGTCATAACAATATCCAAATATGTTAACATTTGCAAAGCCAAACCATAATAAACCTCTGTCAAATTAACATCTTTCTCACTTGATTTATAATCAATAACCCTCAAATATACGCTATTATCTTCGCCTTTAGCCTGGTCCACCCTGTCAATTCGTCCAGCCAATTCCATTCTCTTCCCGTTTTTTAAGGTAAAGGACAGGGGTGGTAACTTTCCGTTTGGACCAAATCCCAGTTCGAGTCCTATTGGTGAAAAACCGCTAACCTTTGCATGTTCACTTAAAACAATAGACGCACGTGTAATAATTTGCTCGAGCTTTCGTTTCATATAATGATGGCGTTCCGAGCTTAGTAGAATTTCGTTTTGTAGCTTTGGTGCCAATGTCTTTATTGCTTCTTTTGACAAGTCCTCACATTGCTTTCTGGTCAACTGTGCCCAGGATATCTTATTCTTATTAACGATTTCAGCAATTTGCTTAAGAGCAGCATGAAACAACTCACCTATATCAGGTGCCTCCAAGCGGAAAATTTGCCGTTCCCTTAATTTAAGACCATGCTGGGCAAAATGGGAGAATGAACATGCATGGTATAGCTCCATACGGGAAACACTTGCCGTGATGGTTTCTCCATACAATTCATCTGCCGTTTCTTTCGAAAGTTTAATAGCTTTATTTGTATAAAAAAGACTTGAAAAAACCTTTTCTGCCTGTTCCTTCCTGCTACTTTCCATATAAAAGTTATATACATCCCACCACAAATTAGAGATTGGATAGTTCTGTTTCTTCAACTGAAGTTGGGCATTAAGGTAGGACAATGCAGTGGTAAAATTGGATACAAACATTAGCTGCTCTTCTTCCGAACATTGGGCAGGGTCTGCCAAAAAGGAGCGTAATATTGCGTTCGGAAACATTTCTTTCATTCTTTTAATATACGATGAAGGAAGTAATGCCTTACCTTCTTCATTTGCCAATGGGTAGCTAATATAAAGTAATTCTGAAGGTGCTGTAAAAGCTTTATAAGCAAGAAAATTTTCATCAAGTAAACGAACTCTGCTACTTGGGGCAACTTTGATTCCACACGCTGTCAACAATTCCCTGTCTTCCGTCGAAAGGATCCCCTCATCGGAAAGTTTTGCTGGCAATACTCCTTCATTGACCCCCACTATGAATACGACCTTAATCTGATTTAACTTTGATTTTTCCAAATCTCCAATTAATACTTGATCAAGTGCTGGAGGGATTAGGGAAAATTGCAAGGATTCAAAACCAGCCTCTAAAATAGATGCAAATGATTTAAGTGAAACGGATTGTTCCCCGAGTATTTCAACAAACTGGTCTAAAAGATCCACAACAGCATTCCAAACCTGTTCATGTTCCCTTGCTTTCACAAGGTCTCCTTTCTCTTCCGCCTCCATTTTCCACTTTTCCAGCTTTGTAGGAATATCTAATTCTTCTAAAAATAAATAGACAGCTTCACAAAGTAGCCTTCCAGTATCTGCTCTTTTTACCCGTCTTGAAAATCGCATTAGAGGTGCAGTAATCATGACTTTTAATTCATTAATTTCTTGTTCTATTGCTTTTTCCGCATCAGTTTGAGTAGTGCCTTCAAATTCTAATCCTCTTATGCGTCGATAAGTCCATCGCTCCTTCTTTGTCCACTTATTCCCATTGATTCCATAAGCCAAGCAATAGTTTTCCAGCCTGTCCATTTTTTCACGCATTTTATCCGGATTTTCTTGGAGCGGATAAATCAAGTCTGTTTTTATCACCCTAAATACAGGTTCATATCGCCAATAAGACAAGATTACCTCAAGGCTTGAACGAATTAATTCGATTAGAGGGTGATGCAGCATAGTCCTTTTTTGATCAATAAAATATGGGATCTGGTAGTCATGAAAAACGGGCTCAGCGATCTCAAGATAATCTCCGCCATTTCTAATTAATACGGCAATATCCCGATAGCGGTATCCTTTCGTACGAACCAACTCGCGAATTTCACGCGCAATCCCTTCCATCTCTGACCTACGATTGGCTGCTTCGCAAAGGTAAATATCGGTCTTTCCATAAAAAGGTACGGTTGGCCGTGAGTCAAAATTGGATTCCAAATGATGTAGTGATGGATTCACCCACTTTTTGGATTCCTTCAATTGAATTATTTCTTCAATGACAATGTTATTCGCTTGAGCTAAGTTATAAATGGTACAACAAGTCTCTTTTGCAGTTCGAAATAAATCAAGCTCGTCTAAAGAGGCATTCAAATTGAATGAATCTGCTGTCAAAGCGATAGATACTCTTCGACATTGCTTCATGAGTTCTTGCATGATTTCGTATTCCTGAGGAGTAAAACTATTAAAACCATCTATATATATTTCAGCCTCTTTTAAATAGGTTGAGGCAGTGATTTTTTCAGTAAGTAGGCGAAAATAATCTTCTGAATCAATATATTTCCCAAATATTTCATCTTCAAACTGTTGATAAATTACTTCTAAGTCATTTAATTTATCATGCAAGACTTTTGAAGTCGAACTGTTGTCCGCACCAACAAGATTATTTCCTTTGATAAGATCTTCTGGCCTGATGCAATACCGCTTAAATTCCGTAATCATTTGTTCTAATTGCTGTACAAAACCGTTCTTATCAGCTGCCTGATTAAAGATCGATAATCGTTCTCGTTGTTCATCGATAATTTTGCGAATTAACATATTCATACCTACACTGCTTAAGTGCGTCCGACTGATACCACCAGTTTCTTGCAGAATTCTCCATGCTAGGCGAGAAAAACTATACACTTGGGTACGAATCATCCCCCCAATTTCAGGATCCGTTGCAAGCCGATATTCGGACATGAATGTCATCTGTTCAGGAACAATATAAATGATTGGGGGACCAGCGGGGTCTTCAATAAGACGTTTCCGTATCTCTTCAAGGAATAATTCTGTTTTACCGCTTCCGGACCGACCCACTATCATTCTTAAAGACATATTCGAACCTCGCTTTCGCCTGATCTTGTATTTCCCATTTTACCACAAATTAAGCACAAACGTTTGGATCGCAAATGATCGATTAATGCCCAAATAGGGATTACTACATTTAAAACGGCAAAAAAATAACACGATGTTCCAATCGTGCTGCTAAATAATTTCTTTAAAAATGAATGTCCATTTCTTGTAGCGGCCAGTAACGGAGATCCACTTTGCCGACAACTTGATCAATAGAAATAAACCCAAAATGACGGCTATCCCAGCTGCCTAAGCGATTATCACCAAGCACAAATAATTTCCCCTCAGGAACCATTTTTTCTCCAGTAATTTCTTGTAAACTAAAGTCGCCGGTAAGCTTTACAGTAGCTGAATTTTTTTTATAAATATCTAAATATGGCTCGTCATATTTTTTTCCGTTAATATACAATTGATCATTGCGATACTCAATTTTATCACCTGGTAGCCCGATAATTCTCTTAACAAAATCTTCTTTCGCATTTGCATGAAAGACAATAACATCAAATCTTTCTAACTCTCCCACATGATAGCCAACCTTATTAACCACAAGCTTATTTCCATCCTGGAGTGTGGGCATCATCGATTCGCCTTCCACAACATAATTGGAAAAGAAAAATGTGCGAATAAAGACAAAAATAATCACTCCAATGGCAAAGGCTTTCACCCATTCCATACCTTCCTTTTTCCAATCATTCTTCACCATATCTCCTCCGTTTTTCCTGTTCAAGAAATTGTGTTACCTCTCTATATTGTTTCTTACCCGTACTCTTATTCAATCTTACTTCTATTCTTTTCCCAACATACCAAAGAATAAAAATAATCACTAAAACAATGATTGTCCGATATGGCTGCGTAATCAAGGAACGAATATCATACCCAATAAAGCTAATGGTAAAAATCATCACCATTTTTCCAATACCGACGGCAAGTATATATTGGGCAACACTTAGTCTCGAAAGTCCTGCAACAATATTGACAAGCGCCGAGGGAGTAAATGGAAAACAAAGCATTAGAAACAATGGACCAAAACCATGCTGTTCCACCCAGTCCATCAACCTATAGACCTTAGGGTGTCTCAGTAAAAATGCCAGAAGCCTTTTTTGGCCGTATTTTCGAACAAGTGAAAATACCAATAGTGCGCCAATACAGGAACCAAGCCAAGAATAAAGAAATCCTAGCCACAGCCCAAAAGCACTGGCATTGGCCATTACAAACAAAAATAAAGGGAGAAACGGCAGAAAGGCCTCAAGCACTGTCAAGAGAATACCAGGTAATGGGCCAAGGGATCGATACTCCTGAATAAGGTTCATAATATTTTCAAGTGTAAACCAAGCTCTAATCGATTCAAAATCCATCCGTGTTCTCCTTCATCTGTTTATAAGTCTATTCTAAATACTGTAGTATTGGTTATTTAGTAATAAATTCGTGAAGTGCTTGTTTATTTTTTTCAAGATCAAGCTTTAATATAAATCCTTCCCCTTTAACCCTTGTTTCAGTAAAGCCATCCTCTACAGGAATCCGGAGCGTTTCGACCGTTCCTCTATTGCCTGAAAAGAAATCCTTTCCTATAAAGATCATATCGGAGGTATCCATATTTGTATTGACATATGGGGTGAGGACACCAACTAATTTTGGAAGTTTGGCAATGGTTTGGATACTGCTAAGCTGCTCACCAATTGCTTTTACCGCCTTTTGCTGTCGTTCGACACGGCCAAAGTCCCCAACCGCATCTTGACGAAAACGGACATAACCAAGCAGTTGTTCTCCGTTTAACCGCTGAAGGCCAGGTTCTAATGTAACATCAATGTTTTCTGACATTTTCTTCTCCACATCTATTTCCACACCATTCGGAAATGCCTCATCAATTAAGTGAACAAAGCCTTGAAAATTGACAATCGCATAATATTGGAGATCAATATCAAAATTTTTTTTAATGGTTTGTCTCATCAACTCCGGGCCACCGTATGCGAAGGCTGAATTAATTTTATGTTTTCCACGTCCTGGGATATCAACATAGCTGTCCCTCATAATCGAGGTTAATTTAAATGTTCCTTTATCCTCATTATAATGAGCAATCATAATCGTATCGGCACGAGATTTTTCTTTTCCTCTAGCATCACTGCCTAGTAATAAAATATTCGTCCCTCCATACTGGTCTTTCTTTCCTTCAAACTTATAAACCATTTGTTCTTCTTCACGTGCTCCATTTAGTTTTTTTAAGGATTGGTTCACCCCTTGTTTATATTGAAAATAGGAATAACCAATAACACCGCCAAGTATGAATAAAAATAGGACAAATATTTTTTTCCATCTTCTCTTTTTCTTTTTACGATGTCTATCTGATCTCATTTTATCACCTTTAGGTTTGTTTTTTCCTTTACAATTGATTGGACTTCATTTTTGGTTTCTATGTTTCTTCTTTTATTCATTTTTCCCTTTCCTATTTCCTTCTATTATAAAAAACTTTCTCATGAAATCATTGAATTTGGCAAAAAAAAAACTCGCCTCTGGCAAGTTTTTTTACAAGAATGTACTATTGCTTTTGCTAAATCTATTGGATAAAATAAAAACAGAACATAAGTTCGATAATGTGAGGTGTGATTGTAAATGACCAGAATTCCAGAGAATGACCGTGACATTATGGAAAAAGCCATTTATTTACCTATGGTTTTAACCATCTTAAATCGGGATTTATTAGTTGTGAAAAATAGTCCATTTAAATTAAAAAAACCCTACCTGGAATTAATTGAAGAAACATTGAAGGAAATTCAAAGAGAATTGGCTGAGGCAAAACAGTATATGAAAAAGAATAAGCTTCAAGTGATTCAAACAAAACGGGACGATGCTTTTACAATGTACATGTTTATTTATAAAGGTTATGAAGAAAACCATAACTACTTTAATCCAAGAATCCGAAATAAGGTCCAAGAAATCATGGAAACCTATTTTTTAAAAAAACATCTATCCCGTTAATCATTGTTAATAATTACTATTCATAGTCATGAGATTTTTCCAAAGCCTGTAGCGTTTTCGGCCTGTCCATTAAATAAAAAGACATTTTTCTGCCTTCAATTCTTTGTAGCAGTTTTGTTTTTAATAAAGACGTCCTTAACATTTGCTTTTCGATCATGCCGTATGACACCGGTAATACATGAGTGTATTTATTCCGGAATGTTATAAGTGTTTGCTGTGGACCGATTCGACGGTAATTCTCAACATGTTCAGACGAAATCCAGATACATTCATTTCCGGCAGGTGATGTTGTTGGAAAAAAGAAAATCCGATTCGATGGCTCAATGGCAATGGGAACTTTTCTCGTATACCCTATTAACTGTTTTGTTCCTTTTTTCCGGCTCTCGTAATCAACCCCAAAATATTTACAGCTATTTTTGATAACATCTAATGGTTTTAAGGGAACTAAAAATTCATCACTTATTTCGATAACCTTTGTAAATAATTTGCTCCCATATTGAACCGGCTCCAATAACATGGTAAAAGAATTTACTTCATATTCTTCCAAATGCTGATTCAATCCCCTCAACTCCTAAACTAATTAGTTACTACCACATTTTAACATGTTATTGAAATTATTCCTCCCTTTTTCCTAAAAAGTTACCAAATTATTCACAATTCACAAAAGAAAATAATAAACAAAAATTACAAATTTATTGATATTATTCAGAAAAATCCATATAATAGAAAAAAGCGTCAGAGGTGATTTTCATGAACGAAAAATCCCACACGGAATTAATGAAAATGGATGCCATGAAACGCTATCAAAGAAAAGAAAATTTTGTTCAGGACCTCTACATTGAAATGCTCTTATCGGAAATTCAATTAAGGATTGAGAAAGAAAAATTATTACTAAAAATTGATTCAGCCATTGATCGTCGTGACAAAAAGACATTTCTTCTTTTAACGAGTAAACTTAAGGAAATAAATAAAAAATTTGGAACTTAAATCTGACCGTCATCGAACGGTTTATTTTTTTATTGAAAAAAGCTTAAGACAAAAAATGTCTCAAGCTTTTTCAATTCTAATCGTTACGATGTTTTATTTGGTATTCTTCGAGCCTTGAAATGCGTTCCAGCATCGAAGGATGACTATAGCGGAATATTTTAACTAAGAGTGGAGGATTTACTTGACTTAAACTGATCCTTGATAATTCTTGAAACGAAGAAATAGCGGCATCCGGATTTTTCGTCATTTCAATCGCATATTGATCTGCTCGAGATTCCTGATAACGTGAAACCAAATTAGAGAGCGGACTTGATGCAAACAACAACATGGATATAATCATAAAAAATAATGGTAGTGAACAGATATCCGAAACTTCCTTTGTTTTCAATTCATTTCCCCATCGTTCACAGGCCCAATTCATCAGCCGATATGTCAGGTATAAGCCGAATAATGACAGCAATAAATAGCCAGCAATCCCCCAATAAATATGTTTTTCCACATAATGGGCCATTTCATGAGCCATGATAAATAAGATCTGGTCATCATTCAGCTTATTTAATGTAGTATCCCATAGAACAATACGAGCATTGGATCCGATTCCCGTGACATAAGCATTTAATGCATTCGTTTTTTCCGCCATATTTACCTCGAAAACATGATCAGCAGGAATATCTGCTCGATCAGCCAGTGCTAAAATTTTCGTTTCCAATTCCTTATTTTTCAGTGGATAAAAATCATTATATAACGGATCGATGATTACAGGCTGGATAAACATCATAAATAATGTAAATGGGATGGATAGCAGCCATGCATAAAGCCACCAACGTTTCTTACTTTTTTGCATTAACCAATATAGGACTGGTACGATAATGAGCCACGTTCCATAATTCACCCAAAAATCAATCAGCTCATCCTTCATCCATGATGGAAAGGATTGGGTAGAGATATTATATGATTTTGAAAAGTGATAGCTAATATAACTGATGGGCAAAGTAGCGACAAAAGAAATAAGAGACAACCAAAAGAGATAAATCGGTGTTTGAAGTATTTTATATTTAGCTGAATCATCTGCCCACCGCTTAAATGTTTTTGAAAATCCAAATAATAATATTAGAAAATAAATGAGCCATTCAAGCGGTGTAGAAAGGAAAAATAAAAGATTTCTTATTTTAGAATATTCCTCGCTTAATTCCAGCTCCCTGCCATTTAAAAACGTTGATGGATCTGCCCTTGTTCCTTGATATTCAAAAGGCAATACCGGATCAGCGAAATGGAATAAATACCAGTAGAAAAACAATCCATATAAACAATAGGCTAGGACCGCATAGACCCCCATTTTTCTCACCATGTTATGTCCCCCTTTTTGTACAACCTCTCTATTACATAGTTTAGATGAAAAACGAAGAAATAGAACTCTATATTAAGAAAAGCGTAAGCACCCTGTTTAGCGGCGTATGGCTTCCTCCCAAAAGCTATCGCTTTCGGTCGTGCGATGTGAATGCTACCGAAGCTTTCCTTGTGGAGACTCTCCAACTGAGATAAAGGAAACACGAAGAACCGAAGGTGATTCGATGTTGACTTATCGTAGGGTGGAGACCGAAGGATACTAGCCGCTAGGGTGCTGAAGCTAGACAGTTCTCGAAGTCGATCAGATACTTTCTTATCTATTAGAAAAGCGTAAGCACCATGTTTAGCGGCGTATGGCTTCCTCCCAAAAGCTACCGCTTTCGGTTGTGCGATGCCAATGCTGCCGTAGCCTTCCTTGTGGTGGATCTCCAACTGAGATAAAGGATACACGAAGAGCCGGAGGAGATTCGATGTTGACTTATCGTAGGGTGGAGACCGAAGGATACTAGCCGCTAGGGTGCTGAAGCTAGACAGTTCTCGAAGTCGATCAGATACTTTCTTATCTATTAGAAAAGCGTAAGCACCATGTTTAGCGGCGTATGGCTTCCTCCCAAAAGCTACCGCTTTCGGTTGTGCAAATTGGATGCTCCGAGCTTTCCTTGTTAGAGGCTCTCCAAAGAAAAAAAGGAAACACATTGAGCCGTGATTCAATCGATGTTAACTTATCGTAAAGTAGAAAGTAAAGGACACGAGACACTAGGACAGTTGTGCTAGCTGATTATCGATGTCAAAAAGAAACATTCTTCAACTCAAGAAAAAAAGCCAGTACAATCTGGCTTACATGAGATAGGAGTAAAGTGTAAGGACAGCAATAGAGCCAATCACAACGACAATTACATTTGCTCCTAAATAGGAGGCAAGAAAAGCAGCACCAGCCCCTAACACCCCATACCAAATATCATCTTCTTTAATTAAAAGAATAGCCGGGAAAATTAATGCCCCTAATGTTGCATATGGAACATTTCTCAACACTCCCTGAATAAACGGAGGTAATTCCTTCCCCTTAAATAGGACAAAGGGCAACATCCTTGGAAGATATGTAACGATACCCATTCCGATAATCATCCAAAAAATATCAATTCTCATTCACTTCACCTCGTAACCTTTTCTTTATATACTCAATGGTTTCAATAAGAATAGCAGATAATAGGGTGGATGACACGATTGACCATCCCTGTGCCATCATTTGTCCCAAGGTAAAAATAGAATTAAAAACAGCTCCGAGCACAGCTAAAAGAAAAACTTTCGTACTCTTTTTCAAGGATGGAACCAACAATCCGATAAACATCGCATAGAGTGCTACCCCCATACTTTCCTGGAGTGTATGTGGCAGGCTTGCCCCAATCAAGTGGCCGACACCAGAAAAAATGACCCAGCTCGAGTATGATATAGAAATAAGGCCGAACATATAACCGGAAGAAACCGTCCCTTCCTTTGTTGCAGCGACTGAAAAGGTCTCATCCGTAATACCGAATGCGTAAATTATTTTGTTAATTAAACGATCCTCTTCTGCCTTTTCATTTAATGTTGCACTCATCAAAAAATGTCTAATATTCACGATAAAAGTGGTTAAAATAATCTCAAAGATTCCAGTCCCATAACTGATTAGGCTTAAAGATATATATTGAGATGCCCCCGCAAACACGATCAAACTCATTAAAACCGTTTCATAGATTGATAGCCCTGAAGTTTTAGCGAGAAGTCCAAAAGTTAAGGCAATCGGAAAATATCCAATCCCAATACTGATACCGCCCTGAACACCTTTCCGAAATGAAGAATTTACTTTTCCTATAGCCAAATCCGTCAAGTTGATCACCCCTTGTTTTGTTTCAATATAAAAATATATTTTAACAAATTTTCAGATAAATAGAAATAAAATAAACATGATGGATTATCCATCATGTTTATTTCCCTTTAAATACAGGCTTTCTTTTTTCAGCAAAGGCTTGCAATGCTTCAATTCGATCCTCGGTAGGTAGAGTGATTTCATAAGCTTTACGTTCTATTAGAAGTCCTGTGTTTAAATCTACATTCATCCCATTTTTCACAGCGAACTTCGCCTGCTGTAAAGCAACAGGTCCATTATTTAGCATAAGCGAACAAAAGGCAAGACATTCATCGAGAAGCTGGTCCTGCTCGACAACCTTGGTTAATAAATCATAAGAAAGAGCTTCATTTGCAGTCAACCGGCGAGCAGTTAATATAAGTTCTAATGCCTTTGCCTGACCTATTAACCGTGGGAGACGCTGTGTACCGCCTGCACCAGGTATAATGGCTAAACTTGTTTCTGTTAATCCCATCAACGCATTACTCGTTGCTATTCGAAAGTCACAAGCCAAAGCAAGCTCCATGCCACCACCGAAAGCAAATCCGTTTATCGCTGCAATAGTCGGCTGTGGCAATTGATCAATTGCATTAAACACCTCATTAATCTTATAAAGATTTCGTTTTACTTGTTCATCGCTTAAACTTTTTCTTTCCTTTAAATCAGCCCCGACACTAAAAGCCCTATCCCCAGCACCAGTAAAAATTACTGCACGAATATCCTTAGACATGCGAATATTTTCTACTGTTTCCTGTAAATCCAGTAGAGTGTCATAATTAAATGCATTCAAACTTTGAGGACGGTTAATAGTCACGATTGCAATATGATTATTCAATTCCAACAAAACTGTATCCATTATTCCCACTCCTTTCCTTTTTTACATTCGAAAAAGCTAAACAAAAAGCCTGCTTTTATAAAAAATTTTTAGGAAAAAATGGGTTATACAATTTGTGATACTTGTGCTTTAAGAGCCCTTCTTAAAATTTTTCCAGTTGTATTTTTTGGTAATTCTTCTAAAAAGAATACGGATGAAGGCACTTTATATTTAGCAAGATGTTCTTTACAATAGCTAATGATATCTACGTCTGTAAGGCCAGGATTTTTGCTAACTACATATGCATGTACTGCCTCTCCTTGATTTGGATCCGGAACACCAAGAACAACTGCTTCCACGATATCCGGATGCTCATAAAGAACTTCCTCAACCTCACGAGGATATACATTATATCCCCCAACAATAATCAAATCCTTTTTCCGATCAACAATATAGAAGTAACCTTCTTCATCCATTCTTGCCATATCACCTGTATAAAGCCATCCATTCTTGAGCACAGCTGCGGTCTCCTCCGGCATTTTATAGTAACCTTTCATCACGTTAGGACCGCGAACAATCAACTCTCCCACTACACCGTGAGGGACCTCTTCCCCAAGCTCATTGACCACCTTGGTTTCCACATTAATAATTGATGTTCCAATAGAACCCGGCTTGCGCGGACGATCTAGTGGATTAAAGCATGTTACCGGTGAAGCTTCAGATAAACCATAACCCTCAGAAATCAGCACATTAAATTTTTTTTCAAAATTATTTAACAAAGATACGGGAAGAGAGGCTCCACCAGAAATACAAAGTCTTAATGTTTTTAAATCCTCAGGATTTCCTTCCGGATATTGATAGAGAAAATTATACATCGTTGGAACACCGGCAAAAACGGTAGCTTTATAGTTTTTTGCTACTTGAAAGATTTCTTTCGGACTGAACTTAGGAACAATTAATAGTGTTGCTCCTCTTAATAAAGGCGCATTAAGGGCAACGGTCAGGCAAAAGACATGGAACATTGGTAAGGTAGTAATAACGCGGTCATCATTGTTCATATTTAAATAATCGCCAACATCCTTGGCATTGCTGTATAAATTTTTATGAGTGAGCATTGCACCTTTTGGTTTGCCAGTAGTACCAGAAGTGTAAAGAATAACAGCCGTATCATCGTCATGAAGAACGGCATCTTGGAAACTTAGATCCCCCGAAGATATTACATCTGTAAACGATTTCAATTTAGGGTAGACTGAAAGATTGGCAATACCTTTCTGATTTAATCCATTATGTTCTGTTTCACAGATAATATAACGCTCCACGGTTGGTAGGAGTGTATGCACCTTTTCGGCTAATGGGATCATCATGTCCAATCCGACAACGACCTTGACATCGCCATTATTGAGGATATACTCAATTTCATCTACGGTGTAAATTGGATTCACCGGGATGACAGTTGCTCCTAATCTTAATGCCCCATAAAAACTAATGACAAATTGCGGAGAATTCCCTAATAGCAGTGCAATATGATCTCCTTGTTTTACTCCTAATTTTGCAAGACCGGAAGCAAACTTTGTAATTGCCTCATCCAACTCAGCATATGTACTAGATTGTCCCATAAAGTAATAAGCGACTTTTTCGGCAGAAACCTTGGCAGTATCGCGAAGCTGTGAGGATAGGTTCATTTTACTCCTCCTTTTATGAATGAATGATCATTCATTTATTTATTTTAATTTTCTAAATATATTATATTGAATGACTTTTTGGTGTACAAGTATAATTTATAAAAATTCTGAAAAATAACCCGCTAGAAAAGGACAATCACCTTTGTCAGCTGCTAATAGCCTCTGCAAAAGCGATAAAGTTTGATCTTACAACACATGTGATACATGTTGACTATACATTTGGAGGAGTGGACGATCGCCTCTAGACTATTCTCGCAATCGGAATATTCATTCCTAACTAATAAATAAAGCACCTTAAAAAAGGTGCTTTTAAACTATTCATTAATATAGTAAGGAAATAAATTCTTCTTTTGAAATATTTCCAAAATAATGGTGTGTATTCAAATCAGCCAATGCCTTTTCAATTTCATTTTTCTCATAACGAATGCCTATGAGTTTTTCCTCTATTTCTCCAACATCACCGACACCAAAAAAGTCACCGTAAATTTTACAATTTTCAATCATCCCTTTATTTACTTCGAGCCGGACATCAATGGAACCTGCAGGGAATCGCTTTGAATGCTGCAAGTTAAATTTAGGAGATTTGCCATAATTCCACTCCCAATTTTGGTACCTTTCCTTTGAAAGTTGGTATATTTTCTCCCAATCTTTCTCAGTTAAAACATATTCCGGTACTTGCTCCTGCCCGTCAAAAATAAATTTTAATAGTAACGAGCGGAATTGTTCGATAGTGATTTTTTCCTCTAAAAACTCTGAAATATTGGCTACCCTACTTCTAACAGATTTAATCCCTTTTGATTCAATTTTATCTTTTTTCACCTTTAAGGCTGATACCACATTTTCAATCTCCGAATCAAATAATAATGTTCCATGGCTAAACATTCGACCTTTTGTTGAAAATTGGGCATTACCTGAAATTTTCCTTCCATCCACTTCTATATCATTGCGGCCGCTCAGCTCAGCGTTAACACCCAATTTTTTTAATGCAGCAGTAACAGGTTCCGTGAATTTTCGGAAATTGTGAAAACTTTCCCCATCATCTTTTGTAATAAAACTAAAATTTAAATTTCCTAAATCATGATAAACAGCTCCCCCACCTGAAAGTCTTCTTACAACATGTATTCCATTTTTCTCAACATACTCAGTATTGATTTCTTCAATGGTGTTTTGATTTTTCCCGATAATGATAGACGGTTCATTTATGTAAAATAATAAGTACGTTTCATTTATATCAAGATTTTTTAAAGCATATTCCTCAATCGCTAGATTTATCCGGGGATCAGTTATTCCTTTATTATCAATAAATAACATGCTTAAAAGGCCTCCTTTAAAGTGCTACCGTTAAAAATTCGTCGGCAAGCTTTATTATACCAGTAAACTCTCTAGATGCCTCATTAAGCAAATCAGAAAGATTACCATAGTGAGGTAGGTGAGTAAGAATTAATTGATGGACAGCTGCTTGTTGAGCATACCGACCAGCCTCTATACTGTTCATATGACCTGCCGACTTTCCATCTTGCCCTCCATAAAAATTACATTCGCAAAGTAAAACATCTGCTCCTTTGCTAAATCCAATAAATTCTTCTTTAAAGGCACTATCCGCGGTATAGACTAACTTTTTACCACCTGCTTCTATTTTCATTGCATAACAAGGCACCGGATGGTCAGTTTTTAAAAAGGAAATATTAAAAGGTCCTACAGTTAAAAGCTGACTCGGATCATAGGCCACTCCTTTGGTAATATTCTTATAAGTTAATTTCGAAAATTCAAATTTATTAAATGAATGGCCATAGATCGGTAATGTTGGAACTTCTTTCCCTAAGAACCCCTGGATAAGCCTAGCATGCTGCAATACTCCAATATCAGCAATGTGATCTGGATGATAATGCGAGAGAATTACTGCATCCAATTCTTCTGGAGCTAAAATATTTTGTAATTTAGATAGTACTCCACTTCCACAATCTATTAACAACTGAAATCCTTCATGTTCCAGTAAGTATCCTGCGCTTGCTGCATTTTTCTTTGGATAGCCTCCCCAGAATCCGATAACCGTTAATTTCATGATCTATTACCTCCCATTCTTTATTTATTACTATTTCCAATTGACATACTTTCCCTATTATTAATACAGAAAAAACCAGCCAAATCAAATGATTATAGCTGGTTTTTTCATCATCATTCATTCACATGTAGCTTATATGATTGACGATATTTAATTGTAAAATAAATAATGGTTAAAATGGCAAACAATAAGATATAGCTTAATAAAATGAAACTATTATGCCACATGAAACTGTAGTCTCCACTTGAGATTACCGCTTTAAAGCCAAAGACTGTATATGTCATTGGAAGATATGCATTAAAATGCTGTAAAAATTCCGGAATTAATTCAAGTGGAAATGTTCCAGCACTTGTTGTTAATTGGAAAATCAAAATGATGATAGCAATAAAGCGACCCGCATCTGCAAAGGTTGTTACTAAAAATTGAACAAGAGCAATAAACGTCAAGCTAGTTAATATGGAAAAGAAAATAAACTTTGGAGTACTTTGGACATGCAAGTCTAATCCGAATAAAAGAATTGCGTCAGCCAATAACGCCTGAACGATCCCAACTCCAGCCATAATTAAAAACTTCCCTGCAAACCAGTGGAATCCGCTTGACGGCTTCACAACTGTATCACGCATTGGGAAAACAATAGATAACAGCAAGGCACCGACAAATAAGCCTAATGATAAGAAATAAGGTGCAAATCCTGTGCCATAGTTAGGAACTGGGTTTAGTTTTTCATCAGCTAGTTTGACTGGTTTAGCCATCATATCATACGTTTTGTCCGTTGCATGAACTTTGGAAGCTTCAGTTGCTCCTTCTGACAACTTATTAGCCAATTCCTTCGTTCCATCTGTAAGTGTGTCTGATCCTTCTTTAAGCTGTTCGGATCCAGCTGCTAATTTTCCTGTCCCTTCTGTTAATTGATCTGTTCCATTAGAGAACTGTTTTAAACCGGAAGATAGTTCCGTTGCCCCATTATTTAATGCTGTTGCTCCCTCATATAACTGATGAATTCCATTCTGTAGTGTTTTTTGATTTTCATTGATTGTCCCAATACCACTGATTAATTGGTCAAAGTAAGGATTTGTTTTATTCTCTATTTTCTTTTCCAATCCGTTTGAAGCACCACTAAGCTGACTATTTAACCCTGTCTTAAATTGATTGAAACCTTCATCTAATTTAGAATCAAGCTCAGTTAAAATTTGTTGTTGCAGCTGTTCTTTAGACGGTGTATTTTGTTGCATTTGAGTCATTATTCCACTCACAAGCTGTGGTGATACACCATTTTGAATTAATGCATTTGAAAGCTGCTCCATTTTTGCGGTTTGCTCATCTATTAATTGCTCCGCTATTTGTGCTGATAATGATGTTGATAATTGAGATTGAAACTGATCAATCCCCTTATTTAATTGACCTATATTTCCAGTTAATTGTTTTTCGATTTCAGAAGCAATTCCAGCAGGAAGTTCTCGTTTTAGCTGTTCTAAACCAGAATGCACTTTGTTAGTTCCTTCAATCAACAATGGAAGGCTATCATCTGCCTTACCTAAACCTTTTTTAATTTCCAAAGTTCCTGCTGAGAGTTTTTGGGAACCTAGAGCCGCCTCTTTGGAACCTTCACGAAATTGAATGGATTTTTCCGCTAAAGTGGCAAGGCCTTTATTTAATTCTTTTGTTCCTTCATTTAATGCAACTGTACCATCGCTTAATTTTTCAGCACCTTCACTTGCCTTCTCAACTCCATCAGCAAGCTCAGATATTTTCTCAAACATGGTTTCCGCATATGTCTCCGTTACTTTTTCAGATACAGCAGTTTTAATTTTTTCAACCGCTGTTCCCCCGATTTGAGAAGATAGAAAGTTAAAACTTTCATTTGGTATATATTTTAATTCCAACTTTTTTGGGTCATCATCTAATAATGTCGTTGCATTTTTAGAAAAATCTTTTGGAATCTCTATGAGCATGTAGTATTTTTGGTTTTTTAGCTGTTTATACGCTTTTTGTTTGTCAACTTTTTCAAATCCAAAGTCTTTGCTTTTCTCCAGTTTTGCTACAAGGTCATTACCAAGATGTAATTGATCTCCTTCAAATTCAGCTCCCTGGTCCTCATTAACTATTGCAACGGGAAGTTTACTTAAATTTGCATAAGGATCCCAAAAAGCCCAAAGAAACATGCCTGCATATAACACTGGAACAAACATAACTGCAATTATTGGGATTAAAACCTTTTTATTTTTAAAAATGGTAGAAAGCTCTTTTTTAAAGAAATGATTTTTCATCTTTCATGCCTCCTTTTATAAAAATTGACTATTTTATTCATTTGGTCAATACACTACAAAAAAATAAACCCCAAAATATCTGTAAAAAAACAAAATGACCAAATGAACATATCAGTCATTTATTATCACCCAATGAGTATACTCCTATTTTTCCCCGTTTGCAAGTAGAAAAGCGAAAGTCCCCTGCTCAGTAGTGTATGGCCTAAAGATTCTCCAACTGAGATATAGGAAACAAGATGAGACTGTGTCGAATCGATGTTGACTTATCATAGGACGGAGACCGAAGGCGTCTCGCCCTCTAGGGTGCTTTCACTAGATCATTTTTAAAGTCAAATTAAATCAAAAAAGGGGCTGTCCGGAAAGTGGTATTTCAGCCGAAATCTTTATAAAAGCAAAACCCAAGAATGCTGTTAAATCAACATTCTTGGGTTTTTAATTTGGGTTCATTTTTCTCTTAAATGGACTTTTTAGACAGCCCCTTTTATCTTTAAATATTCTAAAACTCCTTTAACAGCAGCTTCTCCCTGATCGATACAATCAGGTACACCTACTCCACCATAAGAAGCACCAGCCAGAAATACACCCGGAAGCTCTTGCTTCATTTTTTCCAAAATCGTTGCAAGACGCTGTTTGTGGCCTACTGTATATTGTGGCATGGCATTTTTCCATCGTGAAATGATCGAAAAATCGGGATTCATCGTGATATCCATTGTTTTCTTCAAATCATCCAGAACAATTTTATTAATTTGATCATCGGAAAGATCGACAATGGTCTCATCACCGGCCCTACCTACGTAACAGCGAAGTAACACTTTTCCTTCTGGCGTAGAATGCGCCCACTTTTTATGTGTCCAAGTACATGCAGTAATTGAATAATCACTATTTCTAGATACGACAAATCCAGTTCCATCAATATCATTCTTAATTGCTTCCTTCGGAAAAGCCATTGCAACTGTGGCAACAGATGTAGATGGTACAGTTTTTAATGGATCAAAAAAACGATAATCAGAAAACATAGACTGAGTGATTTGGTGCGGAGTTGCTGCGATAACGCAGTCTGCCGTCATTTCTTCTCCGTTATTAAGAAAAATTCTATATTGACTATTCATTCTTGTAATCTTCTCAACTTTATGTCCTTTTAAAATAGAATGAGGATCAAGCTTTGCTTCTATTGCTTCGGCAAATGACTGTAATCCCGTTTTAAAGGTCAGGAAAGCCCCTTTGGTCGGCTTATTTTGTACAGGCTGCTTTGCCTGATTAGGGGTAGATTTTTTCATACCAATAATTAAACTACGATACTTTTGTTCTACCTCATAAAATTGGGGAAATGTTGACATTAAACTGAGTTGATCAATGTCCCCTGCATAGATACCTGACAATAAAGGTTCGATTAAATTTTCAACGACCTCATTACCTAATCTTCTGCGGAAAAATTGTCCCAAAGCTTGGTCTTTTCCAGCTTCTGAACGCGGAAGTAGAAAATCTGCTGCAGCTCTCAGCTTACCGGGAATTGAAAAAAGACCAGTGGTGATAAAGGGGCCAATTTCCGTCGGGATCCCCATGATAGATCCACCAGGCATCGGATGAAGTTTATTATTAACCAATACATACGATTTACCCGTAGAGTTATGGACTAATTGATCATCCATCCCAACCTCTTTAGCCAATCTAATCATACTTGTTTTTCTAGCTAAAAAAGAATCCGGTCCCCGCTCAATCGTAAAACCGTCCCTTCTGACAGTTTGTAATTTCCCCCCGAGACGGTGAGACGCTTCAATTAGTTGAATATCGATCGGAAGTTGATTTTCCTTTATTTTTTTTTGCAAATAGAAGGCTGAGGTCAGTCCGGCAATTCCTCCCCCAATGATAACAACTTTCTGTTTTTCTTCCGCCACGGAAGTCACCCTCTTTCGTTACCTGAGTTTCCTTTACTGTACTGCTTTTAAAACAACAGACGCCAATGCATCAATAAACTCTTCTTTGGCATTTGGCATTTCCGGGCGATAATAGCTGGCACCAATTTCATCAGTTACAGCTTTACATTCAATATCATTATCATACAGTACTTCAAGATGATCAGACACAAATCCCACTGGTGCATAGACAAATGCTTTATATTGATGTTTATTATATAAATCTCTTGTTAAATCTTGTACATCAGGTCCTAACCATGGCTCAGGCGTATTGCCGGCACTTTGCCAACCAATCACATAATTTTTTACACCCGCTTGTTTAGCAATTAATGTCGCTGTATCCTGTAGCTCTTGTGGATATGGATCTCCAAACTGCAATATTTTCTCTGGCAAACTATGAGCAGAAACAATAAGAACCGCTGCTTGTTTCTCTTCTTCAGGCATACGATCAAAAATTCTTTTGACTTGATCCGCCCAATAATTAATAAATTTCGGCTCTTTATACCAGCTCTCAATTGTTATAATTTTAGGCCCACCGAGTTTCTCTGCTTCCTGTACTGCTCTTCCATTATAAGATTTAACGCTAAATGTAGAAAAATGTGGTGCTAGTACAATACTTACGGCTTCTGTAATACCATCTTCATGCATCTGCTTAACAGCATCCTCGATAAATGGTTCAATATGTTTTAATCCGAGGTACATTTTAAATTGGATCTGATTTTGAATTTTATTTAAATGTTCTTCCAGTTTTTCTGCTTGTGCAAGGGTAATTTTAGCAAGCGGTGAAATTCCCCCAATTGCTTCGTAACGATTACGGAGATCCTCCAGCATTTCGGTAGTTGGCTTTCGCCCATGTCGAATATGAGTATAGTACCGTTCTAGATCATCTAAAGTGTAGGGTGTGCCGTATGCCATAACGAGCAAACCCATTTTCTTTTTTGTCATATGTACACCTCTTTGAATAATTCCATTTTCCCTATCAAATTAGGGACAGGGCCATAAAGATAAAGCAATCATCCATGCCTCCTTTATGCCCCTTTTTTCACAGCTTATTATATTGTGCCAAAAATCCTAAATATTTACCAAGTAAGTTGCTTCAATCACAGATTTTAACGCTTTTTCTGTATTGAAGAATATTCATGGATAAAGGCTGTTAATCTCTTTAATGTTTCTGGATTAACAGATGGAAATACGCCGTGCCCTAAATTGAAGATATAACCATCCTGAGCCATACCTTGATCTAAAATTGCCTTGGCACGTTCCTCCACAACTTCCCAAGGAGCTAACAAAATGGCTGGATCCATGTTACCTTGAATTGTTTTGTGAATCCCTAGTTCCCTTGCCTGTTTAATAGGAAGTCTCCAGTCTAGTCCAACGACATCAAGTGGTAAATCATTCCATTCTAATGCAAGGTGGCTAGCTCCCACTCCAAACATGATCAATGGAACATTTTCTTCTTTTAATGCAGAAAAAATTCGATTCATAATTGGCTTAATATAATTGCGATAATCTTCTACATTTAACGCTCCAACCCATGAATCAAAAATTTGAATTGCACTCGCACCAGCATTAATTTGTGCTTTCACATATGTAATAATCATATCTCCGAGCTTATCCATTAGAGCAAACCATGCTTTCGGCTCTGCATACATAAATGCCTTCGTTTTATTGTAATTTTTGGAAGGGCCGCCTTCAATCATGTAACTAGCCAGCGTAAACGGTGCACCAGAAAAGCCAATTAATGGTACCGATAATTGCTCCTCTGTCAATAGTTTAATTGTATCTAAAACAAAAGGGATATCCTCTTCAGGATTAATTTCTCCAAGCTTTTCAACATCTGCAAGTGAACGAATGGGATTGTCGATCACAGGACCTACACCAGACTTAATGTCTACATGAACGCCCATTGCAGGTAGCGGTGTCATAATATCTTTGTATAAAATCGCTGCATCTACGTTATACTGTTCTACAGGCAAACGTGTTACATAAGCACATAATTCAGGTTGATGAGTAATTTCAAATAAAGAATACTTTTCTTTAATCTCTCTATATTCTGGTTGTGAACGTCCTGCCTGACGCATATACCAAACAGGAACGTAATCTGTTTTCTCTCCGCGCGCAGCTCTCAAAAATGTGTCGTTTATTTGCTTTTTCATAAAATGAATTTCCACCTTTCAAAGACATGTCTGTTTCCCATTGTAATATATAAAGGGCAAATTTAAAAACTTTCAAGTAGGTAGACAGTTTCACTATATCGGTTATTCTTGTATAAGTATAGCCAGCTGTATGATCTGTCATAAAAAATTCGAATTTATGTTTGTAAAATTTGTCATTCTGTGTGTTTTGCACGGTTATCCACTAAACCTTGAATAGTATCGTTTTCCAAAGAAGAGAAAGGTATAAATTTGATAAAAACATAATAGCTTTCTCTTTTTTTTAATAAAGATAGACGCCTTAGCGTCCTAACATCTTCGCTGTCATCCCCACGATCAGACCACATCAATTCTCTTCTTGGCTCATTGTATTTCCTTTATCTCAGTTGGAGCCCTCCTGGTCATACTCCGCTAATGGACGCTTCCGCTTTCCTATTCTCCTTTCACCCTTTTGGGCTATTTTCATATTCTGTATTACATCCATAAAAGGATGAGAAAGGAGTCCATAGTATGACTGTAGAGTTGACCGCTCTTCATTGGATATATGTTGTGTTCATTGTCCTTATTATTGGGTTTATGGTCGCAAGACGTGACACAACTATTGTATGTATTGCGGGCATCTTTTTAATTGCCATTACAGCCACAGGTAGTATTAGCCATTCAGTCAGTAGTATTTTTAATAGTTTTATCTTTGCCATTCAAGAATTACTATCTACGATCCTTGTTATATCCATCATTGTAGCAATGAGTCATACATTAACATCCACCGGGATAAATGATGTAATGATTTCACCGTTTCAAAGACTGATTCGCAATCCCTCACTTGCTTATTGGACCATTGGTATCTTAATGATGATCATCTCTTGGTTCTTTTGGCCATCGCCAGCGGTTGCCCTACTTGGAGCCGTTTTATTACCGGTAGCTATTCGTGCAGGCCTTCCAGCACTTGGAGTTGCCATGGCCATGAACCTATTCGGCCACGGTATTGCATTATCAGGTGATTTTGTGATTCAAGCTGCACCCAAATTGACGGCGGATGCAGCAGGATTACCAATTGATGAAGTAATTTCAGCGAGTGTCCCTTTAGTATTTATTATGGGATTGGTAACAACTATAACAGCATACTTTTTCCTTAGACGAGATATGAAGCGAGGAGTATTCAAAGCGATTACATGTAATACCGATCCTCAAGCCAATACATCCCAAAATAAGGCTCTTTTAACACTTGCCCAAAAAAGATTTTTTGCCATTCTCGTCCCGTTATTATTTGCCGCTGATGTTACAGCAATGATTTTACTAGATCTAACCGGCGGGGATGCTACCGCATTAATTGGCGGAACCTCCATTCTCATTCTCCTATTTATCTCATTAACCGGATATAAAGATAAAGGTCTTGAAAAAACAACACAATTTTTAATTGAAGGTTTTCAATTTGGCTTCAAGGTGTTTGGACCCGTAATACCCATTGCCGCCTTTTTCTATCTTGGAGATGCAGGGTTTACAAAAATTATTGGGGAATATTTACCTAGTACTTCTCAAGGGATCGTCAATGATTTGGGGGTTGCCTTAGCCAATATCGTCCCATTGAGCAAAGCAGTGGGGGCCATTACTCTTACAACGGTTGGTGCCATTACAGGGCTTGATGGTTCAGGATTCTCCGGAATCTCCCTAGCTGGCTCGGTTGCCGGACTATTTGCAGTTGCTATAGGAAAAGGTGCGGCTACGTTAACTGCCCTTGGACAAATTGCAGCCATTTGGGTAGGCGGGGGTACACTTGTACCATGGGCATTAATCCCAGCAGCAGCCATCTGTAATGTCGATCCTTTTGAATTGGCAAGAAGAAATCTTGTACCAGTCATTATTGGCCTAGTCATTACGACCATCATAGCCATGTTTTTAATATAGTTTTTAGAAAATCTAATGACATGGAAAACGCTTCAGACCCTGTTACTTCATGTTTGCGCTAACATTCTGACTAGAAATACGTAAGTGTTTTCCTATTTTTATGCCTTTATGACAAAATGTGTTGTTGATATTAATAAAAGATCTTCTTAATCGAAGATCTTTTATTAGTTCTAGTTGAAAAGGATATATATTTTTTGATAACCAAATGGCAATACAGAAGCAACGATTACACCTGTAATGATGGATGAAGTTGAAAAAACAATAAATTTTTGAAGTGATATCTCATTTCGCTTATAAGCAATTTTGAATGCCTTTAACATATAATATACAGTAATTAGTATAATAATAGCTGAACATACACTTGTTAAAATGACTTCCATTGCGTCCCTCCTGCCATAATAGTCTTTTAGCTAATTTTTACCCTCTATAATCAAAATTTCCCTAATTGTTCATTTTATGATCGAAATACTATAATGTATTCCATATTTAAACCACTATTACAGCTAGAAAGAACAAAATATTAGTACAGAACAAATATCTACCCATTAAAAAAACACAAAGCATTAACGATTTTTATTGGGCTTTTTGTAAGATTCGTAATCGGTACGCATTCATGGCTGTTTCACCTAGAGTTTTAAGAAGATTGTTATTGGCATAAGCACCAACAAAGGCTCCAATTCCTGGTACGAGCTGCAGCATTTTAACAAAATCTATATAATCACGATACTCTTGTTGAAACTTCCGCCAATCCATTTCAACAAGCTCCTTTTTTCGCTCCTCCCAATTTTCAATTACTACTAACGTATTCCGACGAATTTCATCACTGGAAAAAGCTAGCTGAAATACATGTAATAGAAATAAACGTTCTTCATATTCTTTCGTATCAAACCCATAAATGGAGGCTGATTCAAATAAAAATTTCATTTTGATCGTTAATAGTAGCGGAAAATCCGCTAGGCCAAGTAAGATTCCGCCTGCCCCTGTTCCTGCCCCTTCAATGATGGCCGTTTTCTGAAAGCTAGAGATCTTTTTCCTAACAAGCTCATCTCTTTCCTCTAATGATAATCCGATTGCCTGTTTTCTATTGGTCGTTAGTTGAGAACCAAATAATGTCGCCTTAACCATTCCTTTAATACTCTCTGTCATTAACTCATGAACCTTTTCCGGAATGAATTCGTTTATTTTTTCTTGTGCTTTTTTGGAAACACGGTTCATCATCCCAGAGCGCCGGGTGATTTTTCGTTTCCAATCTTCAATTTCATCATATACTTTTAATTCATACTCATTCATTGGTCCACCCCACCAACTTCGTTTACAAAGTAATACGAAGAGTTTAGTTCTTCGGTTTCAAAAAAAAAATCCCCATTCCAACTGGATGAGGACTTCTAGAACTTTAAACGATTTTTACTATAAAAATAAACAAATATCCAATTAAACATCAATCCAACAATGAAACCAGCCAAAGCATATAGAAATTCGCCCTTAATAGAAAGCATGAAGGCAAAAAATACTGCTTCAATCGTCATTATGACCATTAGCAAAAATTGAAAAGCGTTCTGCTTATGTTTTGGATCCACTGGATATAAATCCACCCAAAGCTTATTTTGATGATGATTCCAAAGAGGAAGCAGTTGGAAACCCGTTAAATATAAAAATAATATAATCAATAATAATTGCCCTAAACCAAAGGAAATAAAGTAAATTGCGAGTGATCCAATGATCGTTAAACGGACAAATAGCCCCAAGTAATCGGAAGACCTTAAAAAGGTTCTTGAAAACAAATATAAAAATGTCTTTTCTTTTGAAAAAGAAATTCCACGAATGAATAAATCTAGCCATTTTCTTCGTTTAACTGTGTCCTTAAGTTTCGGAACGTCTGTAAACAAGTTCGCCAGCCGGTAAAACGAAGCCATTCTTTTTTCTTCCTGCTCAATCAATAAATCCCATTTTAAACCTATTTCTTTTGTTCGAGAATGGAAGAAATAATAATAAATCATCATAATAAATCCTATACTCAATAGCACAAGAAAATTTGCTTGTTTTAGTAACAAATACGAAAACGTCGCATTCACAAAATACCGAACAATCATGTCCGACCTATGAACAGAGGATGGAACAAAATAAGTTATATGCCAAGAAACTGCTAAATTCCAAGCCTTTATCACCAATAGAAGAAATAATATAGGGAAAAATAAACGATAGTTTGTCCCACTAACCTTGACATACATTGGCATAAGTACCGCTAAGACTAGTAAAAGAATATATCCTTGAAAAATAAAACTACTTATTTTCGACCAACGAAAATAACCTCTCAATTGATTCTCTAGTGGCAGCAAGAACACTTGATCTGCATGAAGCAAATAATTATATACCGGACTATAAGCAAGAAATAATCCAAGGATAATGGCCATAATGATCTCAGCCGGAAAATTGGATGAAAGCGTTTCAATCCATTGCTGATAATAATAAGCTCCGCTCCCAATTAAAAAAATCAGGACAATTACTAGGTGACCATTAAAAATATACCGTAAATACCTATTCAGCTCTTTAACGCGAACCCCTATACGGTCCCTCCAAAGCTTTTTATCATCAAACATAATTTTCTTCCTTTGTTAATTGAATATATATTTCATCCAATGTTGCTCCACGCATGGAGAATTGTTCCCTTAACTCCTCAAGCGTTCCTTGAGCTCGAATCTTTCCTTCATGTAAAATGACAAATCGGTCACAATATTTTTCCGCGGTGGCTAGGATATGCGTGGACATTAAAATACCTGCCCCATTTTCTTTCATTTTTTTCATTAAATCCAGCAAGGATTGAATACCAAGCGGGTCAAGTCCAACAAATGGTTCATCAACAATATATAATGAGGGCTGGACTAAGAAGGCACACATAATCATGACTTTCTGCTTCATTCCTTTAGAAAAATGTGCTGGAAACCAATTTAAGCGCTTCTCCATCCGAAATTCTTGCAGTAAGGAGGTGATACGATTCTTATATGTAGATTCATTTAATCCGTAAGCCATTGCTGTCAATTTTAAATGCTCTTCCAATGTTAATTCTTCATATAATATCGGTGTTTCCGGTACAAACGTAAACAATTTGCGATATGCCTCTTTATCTTCCCTAAACGTTTTTCCTTTTATCTTTATGACTCCACGATGTGGATCCATTAATCCAATGATATGTTTAATAGTGGTACTCTTACCTGCACCATTTAATCCAATTAACCCAACCATTTCTTTTTCCCTTACTTCAAATGAAACATCTTTTAAGACCGGATTTCTTGTATATCCTCCGACTAAATTTTCAATGGTTAATAAAGACATTCTCAACGCCCTTCCGTATCATGATTACTATATATTTTATCAAATAGAAGACATACAGAAAAACCGCAACACATATTTTCAATGTAATTTTGTATATTTCTTTCGTAATGGGACATGATAATCTTCGAAGGGGAAATTAGTTGATGAAGTGATTCATCAAGATTGAAATGAGGTGTTTGTCAAAGACAATATCCGTTTCAACTCATAAAGCTTCATAAAACGTTTCAGGTAAGGGGATGGTTGTAATGTACAATGTACAGGAAAACCATTTAGGTTCAAATAACACTGGTCAATTGCAAAAAATTGTAAATGAGGTGTTTATCGCAGACTATGTCCGTTTTTATAGGTGTGAATAACCGATAAAAACACTTAGGGGATGGTCAGCTTGAACCATAATGTTTCTTTATAATAACACTTTATTGTCAAATGAGGTGTTTATCAAAGAACATTCCTGAAGCGAAAGTCGATGTTGAAGCAGTTCCCCTTCGAGGGCGGGATTCCATGCGAATCCTGCCTTTTTCTTTTTATTTGAACATGGTAAAATAATACAAACCATAAAATGAAAGGCTGGGTTGTATATATGAGTGATTGTATTTTTTGCAAAATAATAAAAGGTGAAATTCCATCTGCAAAAGTTTTTGAAAATGAACATGTATTAGCTTTTTTGGATATTAGCCAAGTGACAAAAGGCCATACTCTTGTCATTCCAAAGGTACATAAAGAAAACCTATTTGAATTAACACCGGAAATTGCTAGAAATTTATTTGAAGTAGTTCCCGCCATCGCCAATGCTTTAAAAACAGAATATGAACCTGTTGGTCTAAACACTATCAACAACAATGGTGAACAGGCTGGACAAACCGTATTCCATTACCATATGCATTTAATTCCAAGATACGGTAAGGGAGATGGCTTCGGAGCCGTTTGGAAGAACAATCAAAATGATTATACGCCAGATCAACTTCAGGAAATGGCTGCTAATATTAGCAAACATTTATAGTATAATTGTCTGAAAATTATATCTTTATAATAGGTTACTATTATGTTATAATATCGTTAGTTCTTCGCTGCAGGCATGGAGCGCACTGTAGGGGGAATCAGTTGTTTAGAAGAGCAGAGGAGAGATGAGAAATGAATACGAAAAAACTTGTTGTACTGTCACTGCTGGCAGGGATTGGAGTCGTTCTGCATGCGGTGATGCCAGCTTTCTTAACCATTAAACCGGATATGATGCTGGCTATGATGTTTTTAGGAATTCTGCTTATTCCTGAAATCAAGAGTGTGTTGCTTCTGTCCATCGTGACAGGAATATTATCAGCCATAACAACAGGTTTCCCAGGAGGACAAATTCCAAATATCATTGATAAACCTATCACAGCATTGGTCTTTTTCGGTTTATTTTTAGCTTTAAAGAAGTACGGAAAAACCATTTTTGGCGTCGCGCTTCTTACCGCCATAGGAACAATTATCTCCGGTACCGTCTTTTTAGCTTCTGCCTATTTGCTTGTAGGACTACCAGGACCATTTGCAGCACTGTTTGGAGTTGCCGTTTTACCGGCTGCAGCTCTTAACACGATTACGATGATAATTTTGTATCCTGTGGCACAATCGATTATGAAGCGAACCAAAATAACAACGACTACCGCCATTCAAAAATAAATGCAGAACTGTTAAGAAAAGAACCCTTTGGGTTCTTTTCTTAAATTAAAAACATTACCATATATAAGTAATAATGAAAGCGATTAACAAACAAATACCTCCGCCTCCAGCCAGTGTGATCGCTCTCTGCTTTATCACCTGCTTTGGCGGGAAAACACCGGGTCTTGCCATATCCATTAAATATTTACCAGCACCTAATAAAAAGATAGCACTAACAACATAGAAAAATAATGCTGTACTCTTCATTTCATGTCCCCCTGCCAGGTACAAAATTTCGTAGATGTTGTAACTATTTATATGTTTAAGTGTCCAAACCTATGAAAAATTTGACATGCTATTTAAGAAAATTATCATCCTTATTTTTAAGTTTAAACCATCGATATTTTTAAGCCAGATAAAATGAATAATAAGGATTTTTTGCAAAAAGTTTTAATTTAATTTCTAAAAATTTTGTTAATTTCCCTTTATTAATTTTTATTTTATTGGCATAATGATAATAGAGTAATATAAAAGTAGGTGAATTGGGGATGCCAGAAAAACAATATTCAATGAAGGAAGCGATGCTTTTTAGTCAACGAATTGCGCAATTAAGTAAAGCATTATGGAAGTCAATAGAAAAAGACTGGCAGCAATGGATCAAACCTTATGATTTAAATATTAATGAGCATCATATTCTAATGATTGCCTATCATTTAAATGGCGCATCTATTTCTGATGTGGCTAGATTTGGAGTTATGCATGTCTCAACAGCTTTTAATTTTTCAAAAAAATTAGAAGAGAGAGGTTTGCTGAAGTTTTCTAAAAAAGAGAATGACAAGAGAAATACCTATATCCAACTAACAGAGAAGGGTGAAGAGGTATTATTTAATTTAATGGAAAATTACGAACCAAAAGGAAGTGCCGCTTTTTCAGGTGCTTTACCACTTCGTGAATTGTATGGGAAATTTCCGGATATTATTGAAATGATGGCAATCGTTCGTAATATTTATGGAGATGATTTTATGGAGATTTTTGAACGTTCCTTCCATAAAATTGAAAGCGAATTAATTGAAGAGAATGGAAAATTAAAAAAAGCAGTACCAACTAAACAAGAGCTAGCCTAACTAATTTAGAAATTTGGCTAATTCCTGAAACAACGGTTCAAATAGTTTTTGAGAATCACAAGCTTGGATTCCCTTTTTAGCATCGAGTTTGCTTGGCAAAAACAATAAGAATTCTTCAAAAAGCGGATGAAAATGTATATACCCTTCCGCTTTTTGCTGTTCCATTTTCTTGCTCCATTGACTGCACTTGAAATAGAATGAGTCTATTTCCTCTTTGGTAAGACCATGTTTAATAATTAGACGATAAAATTCATAATGGGGGTTATCCACAATCTTTAAAAGCAATTTCTAATGAAACTCTAATCATTCAATTTTTTTCATCAGTAGTTCCATATCGTTCATTACTCTGCCCCTTTTTTGTCACTGTTCTACATTTAATACTTTTATTATTTACCTTATTCATGCTTGGATAAACCCCTTTGTTTAAAAGGTTGAAAATATACCTCCTTTAATTCAATCAAAATGACTATCTTTTTTGCGGTATTTTTGGTAATCTAATAACATCACTTTAACAAATGGGAGGGAATCATTGATGATCTCCATTTTTATTGTTTTCGCTGTCTTTATATTGTTTTATATTAATAAGATGACCAGCTCGCTTTGCATTCAGAAAGAAATTCCCGAAGAGAACCAACAAAAAGTTTTTCACACCATTAATGTTCTCGTTACCATATTGCTCATTTCTTCCTATATTGAAATTCTTTATACATAAAATATAATGCGAATTAGCAACAGTCAGGGAACAATGAATACAAAAATGAAGCGATGAGGCTAACCTCATCGCTTTTTATTTGCTAAATCACCATACCCATGATGCTCCAACGATAATTAACAGGATGAAAAGAACAACAATTAGTGCAAAGCCTGCACCGTAATTACCTCCACCTGACATATACCAATACCTCCTTTTTGCATTTTCTAAGATATACTATTCATCTGAATCCCATTGCGACTAGGCACTTATCTTATTTTTGGAAAAGTAAGCTTTAGCATGTTTAGGATGGAAGTAAATGATTAAATTTTTGCAGAGGTTCCCATTTATGTTATAGTAAAGAATGTGGACAAATTTACTATTTAGGAGAGATTCATCATGAAGAAATGGATATTGGCCCTTTCAATTGCTGGCGGGGTTCTTGCATTAAGTGCGTGTGGTTCTTCAGAGAAAATTGCAGAAAGTAAAGCAGGAAATGTCACCCAAGAAGAACTATATAACGCTATGAAAGATAAGTATGGAGAGCAGGCTTTACAACAGCTCGTCTACGAAAAAGTCCTTTCAAAAAAATATAAAATAACAGATGAGGAATTAAACAAAAAAATCGACCAATTAAAAGAAGACTTAGGTGGGAACTTTGAATTAACTCTTCAACAATATGGCTACAAAAATGAAGAGGACTTAAAGAAAATGATGAAAGTGGGCATGATGCAAGAAAAAGCAGCAATGAAGGATATTAAAGTAACAGAAAAAGAATTAAAAGAATACTATGAAAATTATAAACCTGCTATAAAGGTACGTCATATTCTTGTTGCTGATGAAGCGACTGCCAATGAAGTAAAGAAAAAGCTAGATGGCGGTTCTAAATTTGATGAAGTGGCAAAAGAATACTCAACAGATACAGCTTCCGCTCAAAATGGCGGGGAATTGGGTACTATCAATAATCAAAATGCAGCTCAATATGATGAAGATTTTATTAAAGCTGCCTATGCATTAAAAGTAAATGAAGTAAGTGCACCGGTTAAAACTCAATTCGGTTACCATGTTATCCAGGTAACAGACAAAAAAGAGAAAAAGTCATACGATGAAATGAAGGAAGAAATTGAGTATGAAGTAAAATCTTCAAAAATTACGAATGATGACATCAATAAAGCGATGAAACGTGAGCTTAAAGATGCAGGCGTGAAAATAAATGATAAAGATTTGAAAGATGCTCTAGAGATCGAAACTTCAGACGATAAGTAAAATAAAAAAGCGGAAGTATTCTTCCGCTTTTTTCATTCGCCCGTAGCATTTATCCCTTCACGCATCTTCTTTTCTTTTTCCATGCGTTTCATATAAATTTCACCTTCGCGTTCAATTTCTTCCATTTCCAATTTCCGTTCTTCTCTTCCGGTTTTTATTGCCATCCATGCACTAACAATAATTCCGGCAACTACTGCATAGATCCAAAAAGGTATAGTCAATTTTTACCCCCCCTTTTTTATCTGGTTGTCCACTTTTTAATACATCATATTCCATCTATATGAAAATATTCATCTACAAAAAAATAACCCGATATCTCGGGTTATTTGTGAAAGACAGGTTTATAGAATGAACGATTATCCAAGGCAAAGATCCGTTCAGTGAATTCTCCAGGTTTTACCCTTTCTAATGCTCGGTCCAGCATGTTCATCTTTGCATCGAGATTGTCAATATAGTGAAGAATCTCTGCTTCTTTTATAAGTGGCGGCTTTGGGCTACCCCATTCTGCTTTTCCATGATGACTTAGGACAAGGTGCTGCAGAATAAGAACTTCTTCTCCATGGATGCCTAGTTCTTCAGCAGCCTTACCAATTTCATTAATCATGATTGTTATATGGCCCAGTAAATTTCCTTCAAGCGTGTATACTGTTGAAATAGGACCGGATAATTCGATAACCTTTCCCATATCATGCAAAATAACACCTGCATAGAGCAAGTCTTTATCAAGACTCGGATACAAGTTGGCGATCGCCTTGGCTAAATCCAGCATACTAACAACATGGTACGCAAGGCCAGAAACAAATTCATGATGATTTTTTGTTGCTGCCGGATATTCAAGAAAGGCTTTTTGATGTTTCTTAATTAAATGCCGGGTAATTCTTTGGATATTTGGATTTTTCATTTCAAATATATATTGTGTAAGTTTGCTAACTATTTGATCCTGACTTAAGGGAGCGGTTTCCAGAAAATCTTCCAATTTCACTTGGTCGGATGGACCAGTGCTACGAATCTGGCGGATTCTAAGCTGATTCTTGCCACGATAATTTTGCACATCCCCTTGAACCTTTACAATGCTTTGTGGGGCATATGTTTTTTCATCCTCTTCATTCACATCCCAAAGCTTGGCCTCTATTTCCCCACTTTGGTCCTGAAGAATTAACGTTAAAAACGGCTTTCCATTACTCGCAATCCCTTTAGTAGAATTTTTTATTAATAGATATAATTCAACTTGATCTCCTACTCCATAATGCAATATTCCTTTAGTCAACCTTTCCACACTCCCTTCAACCTAGTAAAAGTATATCATATCCTGTTTCTACCCTACGAAACAATCTGAACAGCACCTTTTTCCAGCCTCAAAATATTCTCATTAGGAAAGAACGATAACAAGTGTTCGTGACAGGTGAAAAACAATATTTGATTTTGCTTAAGTTTATGTAACAGCTTAAAAACGAGTTTTGTTCTTCTTGCATCGAAATTGACAAAGCTATCATCAATTACAATTGGAAATTTATAGTTCTGATATATTGTTACCATTAATGCAAGCCTAATAGAAACATACAATTGCTCGGTCGTTGCCTGACTTAATTCATCCGCCTCAAACAATGTTTGGTCCTTTCTTTCTACCAAAAACCCACTGCCAGAAGGATGCAGGTGAATCCTATAATAATTTCCATTTGTTAAAAAGTACAAAAATTCCTCTGCTTTTGACAACAATAGTGGTAAATGTTTATTTTTGTATTTTTCAATCGTTTTTGTAAGAATATTTTGGGCAAGGGCATATACCCCCCACTCTTTTGCCATTTCCTCAAGCTCATATTTCTTCTGTTTATAATGATGAAGAATATCGGAATAGATTCCTCCATCTTCAATGATTTGAATTTCGTATTGAACCCGGGCCTGTTCTTCCTGCAACTCCTTCCATTGATTACGAAGAAAATCTATCTCTTTTTGGCAGTCAGAAATTAATTCGTCACAATTACGAATTGCTAAAAAGTTTTCTCTTTCTTGTTCTGAAAGAATGGAGTATTGTAGCTGCTTTTTGAGATTTTCAAGACGTTTAATAAGGTCTGCACGTTTTTCTGCCTTCTCACCTAATTCATAGAATTGAGATACTGTTTCTGCATTTGCCTCATTTAGCAATCGATCATGTTCCATTTTCAGAGATTGCCATTCCCTTTCTTTTTGCTGGTACTCTGATACAAGGTCAGCAATCTTCGCTTTCCTTTCCTCCATTTTGATCCGCTTCTCATTTTCAGTTTTGAGCTTATTTCGTAATAAATAGGAGGTTTTATGTATATCAAGAGCCCCTTCTGACAGGTAGCGGGATCCATAATGGGTAAGTTCCTCCATCAGTCTTGCTTGTTTTTGATGAATGTTACTAATCCTTTCAATCAATTGATTTTTTTCCCGAATGAATGCTTTATACTGTTCAATTTGCTCAAATGCTTCAAGTAAAAGTGTATTAGCCATCTGTTCAGGAATTTTTAACTCTTTACCAATCGATGATAACTTTTCTTTGTAATTAGCAAAATCCGATTCCCATTCTTCAAATTTAACTATGATTTTTTTATAATTCGCTTTCTGTTGCTTCAACTTTAGTTTTAATATCTGTAGCTTGTTGCGGTGCTGATCATCAAGTTTTATTTTCTCTTCAAGAGAACGAATGTCCTGATACGAGGCTGTTTGGAGTATTTCTATAATTTGTTTTTCTTTTTCTCTTAATTTATTAAGATCGTTTAAGATTTTTATTTCTTTTACGTTTTTCAAACTTTGAAACATAAAAAACCCTAATATGAGACAGCCAGCCAATCCTATAAATAACAAAACCCATTGTTTAGAAATCATTCCATATAAGGTTAGAATTACTAAAATCAGCTCAATGGTAATAAATTGTAATCTCAACTTTCCGTTTGCAGCTTTTTCCTGTTCAATCAATAATTGATTGAATTGGATTTGTTCTTTAATGTTTTTTAATTCCTCTTCGAGCGCCGTTTTATCATGGTTCCGGAGCTGTTGCTCAAGTTGAGATCTTTCAATCTCAGGAAGACAAAGACTTTCGGTTAACCGAACCTCTCTTTCCAGTGCTTCCAACTCATTTAATTCCTGTTGATGTAAAATATCGAGCTCTTCTTTGACATCTGCCAACTTTTCGCCTTGCCTTGACAGGTTTACTACCTCGTTTTTCATAGAAATATTCGTATTAATAGATTGAATCTCTTCTTCATTTAGTGGCAAATGTAATTTTTCTTGAATAGCAGAAAGCTCCGTTTGAACTGTTGTCAGTTTTGATTCATATTGACCCTTTTCAACTGTCAACTGTTCGTACAAGGGGACTTGGTCAAGTAATGTTAAAATCACCTGTTCTTCTTTTAATAAATCACAGTCGGGATTAAGTTCCCCTACCTCTTCTCTGACAAGTCGAATCCTCTCCGACAAGCTTTTCAGCTCCGCTTCGAGTGGAAGAATAAGCTGATTTAATTTTTCTAAACGTTCCAATCCACGGACGGGAAATTCAATTTCCCCCAATGTTTCTAACTCTTTTTTCGTCCATTTTTCTTCTTTTGCAATGGACTCTATCCTTTTCCATTCTTTTAATTTTTCCGCTTGGATGTTTTTATTCTCCAGCTGCTTATTGATTTCAGCCATTTCTTGTTGAAGTTGACCTCTTTTTTGAATTAACATTTCATAGTCCTTCAGTTTTGCAGCTGCCTTTTTTAAATCTTGACTTATTTCATGAACCTTCTGTAATTTTTCATTCAAAATTGGTTTCCTTCCGCCTGGTTTAAAACGCAAGTCCAACTCTTTTTGTAGTTCTAATTCAGTCTTTGCCAGTTTTTCAGTACCTAAAGTACCTGCAGAAAACAAAAATCGTCCCAAATCTTCTCCTTTCATTTGATGGATATTCTGCAATCCTTGTAAATTAAAAGAAAAAATAGCCTGGTAAAGACTTTTATCAAAATTCCCCAACAAAAAGCTTAGTAGTTCCTCTCCGCCAACTTTTCCACTATCTAGAACAACCTTCACATCCCCTGCTGCTTTTCCTTTTACACGTTCAATAACAGCATAGCCATGTTTTTCATGGTAAATTCGAATATTTCCGCCATACCTTGTACTATGCTTTGGCTCATAGCGAAGCTCATTTTGCTGTTTCGTCGGAAAACCAAATAAAATACTATTTATAAATGACATGAGCGTGGACTTGCCCGCTTCATTTTCACCAAAGAAAACTTGAAAATCCGAAAGCGAGTCAATTTTAATATTTTCCAATTGTCCATAACCGTATATATGCATCGAAACAATCTTCATCTCATTCCCTCCTTTTTAATTACATAGTAGATCAAGCAATAACTTCTCTGCTCTTTCTATTAATTCTCGTTTCTCATCCTCAGATAAAGGAGATAAGTGTTTTTTGCCCAGTCGATGCTCATATAACGAAGCGATAGCCTCATCAACATTTTCAAAACACTCAATCGTTTCAAAAAGATTCCCGTAAAAATTCGCTTCCTTCTTTAGCTGTTCCTTATCAATTTGCCGTGACTCAGTGATGTGTATATCTGCGATCCAAACAAATGATTCTTCATCCTTCTCCTCTTCCAGTAGAAGATCCAAAAGATTGGTTTCCACATTTTTCATTTCGTAATCGTCAGCTAATTGAAGATTTTTTATATGAAAAGACAAAATGGCTGCTGAATCGTCTTTACGGTATTTATTCATTTCCTTATGACATAATTGAAGTAGATCTTGAAACCGACTCACTGTAGAAGCATCGACCATTACCTGCTCCCACAAAATATCTGCTGCTTCTATAAACTCCAATTTGGCATCCATCTCGGTTAATGTAACATGATAAAACCCCTTACTCCCTGTTTCCTTTTTATTCCTTCCTTGTATATTCCCTGGGTAAACGATAGGTGGGTTTTCCGCTAAAACAGCTCGCTTATGAATATGGCCTAATGCCCAATAATCAAAGTCTTTTTCCTGCAACTCCTGCACTGTAAACGGAGCATAATTATCATGAACGGTTCCTGATGCTTCATTACCATGAAGGATTCCGATATGAAAATCGGCTCCTTCTTCTTTTTGATATTCAACTATTTTTTTTTCAAAAACATGGCGGGTTGGATAACTAAAACCATAAAGATGTACCCGCTCTCCAGTTCTTGTTTGCTGTTTTTTTATTTCCACTTTTCCAGGAAATACGTGAACATTTGGTGGCATGTCTAAATGAACCCATGAACCGTTTAAATGGTCATGATTCCCATGTACAATATAGACAGGTATCCCATTTTCCTCCAACCTTCTCATTTCTGCCCGAAAACGCGAAAGGGCTCTAAGGCTGCGGTCCTCTCCATCAAATAAATCACCTGCTAAAATGACAAAATCCACCTTTCGATCTATAGCGGTTTTGGTTAGTTTTTTTAGAGCAGTAAAGGTACTTTCCTTCAACCTAGAAAAAATAGTTGCTGGTAAATGTTTCAACCCAGTCATTGGGCTGTCCAAATGCAAATCTGCCGCATGGATAAACGTAACTTTTTTCATAAATATTTCCTCTCTGGAATTCTTTTCTTTATTGTAGCATGTCAGAAATGCGAATGCACGTTCTGATTAGAAAAGCGAAAGCCCCCTGGTTTGCAGTTTTTTACATAAAATAAAAGGGGCTTTGTCGGTAGTGACCCCTTAAAGTTAGAGTTTTTCATTATGCAATTAATTGGCTGGTATGAATTCGATATTCAACTGGACTCATACCAGCCAGTTTTTGTTTTATTCGCACATTGTTATAATAATCGATATATTTTTCGATTTTCTTTTTCAATTCTTC